>NZ_JBEYSL010000027.1:0-26787 GCF_040642735.1 Micromonospora sp. NPDC047753
GGCCCGGCACCCCCATCGGGGTGCCGGGCCCGACCCGTGACAGGAGGTACGAGGTGGACGAGCGGATCCGGCTGCGGCTGGACGTCTCGTACGACGGCACCGACTTCTCCGGCTGGGCAGCCCAGCCGACCAGGCGCACCGTCGCGGGGGTGCTCGTCGAGACCCTGGACCTGGTCCTCGGCGTTGGTACCGCCATCGGGCTGACGGTGGCCGGGCGGACCGACGCGGGAGTGCACGCCACCGGTCAGGTGTGCCACGTGGACCTGCCCGTGGACGTGTGGCGCCAGCACGAGGGGCGGCTGCTGCGTCGTCTGGCCCGGCTGCTCCCCACCGACGTGCGGGTACGGGCGATGACCGAGGTGCCGGCCGACTTCGACGCCCGGTTCTCGGCCACCTTCCGGCGCTACGAGTACCGGGTCACCGACGCGCCTTTCGGCGCCGAGCCGTTGCGCCGCCACGAGGTGCTGGCCTGGCCGAAGCCGTTGGACCTGGCCGCGCTGAACGCCGCCGCCACCGGGCTGGTGGGGGAGCACGACTTCGCCGCGTACTGCCGGCGCAAGGAGCACGCCACCACACTGCGCGAGGTGACCCGGCTGGACTGGCGTCGCGACCCGGACGGGATCCTGGTCGCCACCGTGCAGGCGGACGCGTTCTGTCAGGCGATGGTGCGCAGCCTGGTGGGAGCCATGCTGGTGGCCGGGGACGGCCGCCGCCCGGTCGAGTGGCCGGGAACTCTGCTCACCCAGCGGGAGCGGTCCAGCGAGGTGACGGTGGCCCCCGCGCGCGGGCTGACCCTGGTCGCCGTCGGCTACCCGGCCGATCCGGCCGAGTACGCCCAACGGGCGACCCTCACCCGCCGGTTGCGGGTCCCGATCGAGGGCTGACCGTCCGCAGGATCAATCGCCGGGCAGATCGCCCTGGTCGGCGTTGCTGCCGGTAGGTGCCGCCGTCGGTTGAGAGGCGGTGCCACCGTCGGCCCGGCTCTGCAGCACGCCCCGGCTGAGGTGCAACTCGATCATGTCGAACAGGATCTCGCGGACCTTGGCATCTCCCGCCTTGACCGCTGTGCCGTCCTTGCGGACCACCAGCGCGTACGCCAGGTAGTGGCCTCGGACCTGCCAGCCGACGCGTGCCGGGGCGTTGGCCAGGACATCGGTGCCGTCGCCGTCGTTCGCGATCAGGCCACGGAAACGGCCCTGCCGCTCGTCGAGAAGTTGCCGGAGCCGGTCTCGGGCTCGTTCCGCGCTGACCTTGTCGGTGAGGTTGAACAGGCCGGCGGTGACCAGGTGGCTGTCGTCGGGCGTACTCAGGGTGGCCCGGACGATCTGGTTGCAGCCGAGCCGGACCAGCAGGTCGGCGACCTCGTCGGTGGCGGCGACGGCGCAACTGCCGCTGGACTGTGTCTTGAGCACCTGGTAGCTCGGCTGGCCGTCGGTGAGCTTCAGCTCCTTGCCGGGGAAGAGTTCCTTGGCGGTGAGCGGAGCCTGGTCGGTGTCCCGGGAGTCGAGGGCCAGCCGTTCCGCCGGTGGCGACGTAGGGGCGGCGTTCGGCTGGTTCGTCGGGTTGCTCTGCGGCTGCTCGCCGCGGTCGATGAGCAGCGCGGCGGCGCCGAGGCCGCAGAGGGCGAGCAGCACCAGGACGGCCGCGCCGCCGATCAGCGCCTGCCACAGTCGACCGCCGCCGCGCCGGGAGGGCGGCTCCGCCGCCGTCGCCGAGGTGTAGATCTGGCTGCGCGGCGGTGCGGGTGGGATGTCGGCGCGTGTCGGCACTGTCTGCGGCGCATCGGCGTGGGCGGCCGGCCCGAGCTGCGGCACCTCGGCACGAGGCGGTGCCGGCTGCGACGAGGGCAGCGAGAGCTGGTTCGGGCGGGGCAGCGACGGCGTGGGGAAGCGTGACGGAGAGGGCCCGGCCGGCGGGGGCGGACCGGCGCCGAGCACCGACAGGTCGGACCCGGGCTCCGGGTACTCCTCGAAAGCGTCCTCATCGGACTGGTACCGATACACCATGTCGCCCAGAGTAGGAGCCATTGTCCCTTTAGGTGGTAATTTCGGGGAAATGTACGTGTGGGCCGTGTCAGGTCCGCCCCGGACCGGTGCGAGAATTGTCGGGTGACCGGCGACCACTACTTCACCGCTCAGCCCACCAGCGACGCCCCGGCGCGCGAGGTCGAGTTCACCGTCGCCGACCGCGACTACCGGCTCACCTCGGCCGGCGGGGTGTTCTCCGCCAGCCGGCTCGACCCGGGCACCGCGGTGCTGCTGCGCAAGGCCGAGCTGCCCGCCGACGACACCACCGGTGACCTGCTCGACCTCGGCTGCGGGTTCGGGCCGATCAGCTGCGTGCTGGCCGACCTCGCGCCCAGCAGCACCATCTGGGCCGTCGACGTCAACGCCCGGGCCCGCGAACTGACCGCCGCCAACGCGGCTCGGGTCGGTGCCGCCGACCGGGTCCGGGTCAGCGCGCCGGACGACGTTCCGGACGGCGTCCGCTTCGCCCAGATCTGGTCGAATCCGCCCATCCGGATCGGCAAGGAAGGCCTGCACGACCTGTTGCTGCGCTGGCTGCCCCGACTCGCCCCGGACGGCGTCGGCTGGTTGGTCGTCGCCCGACACCTCGGCGGCGACTCGCTGCAACGCTGGCTCACCGAGCAGAGCTGGCAGGTCGAGCGGTACGCCAGCCAGAAAGGCTTCCGGGTGCTGCGCGTCACCCGGTAATTGGATGTACCCTCCGACCCTCACTGGGGCAGGATCCCGGCGTGGGATACGTGGACGTGGCAGCGGTCGGGCACATCCTGCCCGACGGTCGGGAACTCTTCGCCGACGTGTCGTTCCGGGTCGGGGAGGGCAGCAAGGTCGCCCTGGTCGGGCCGAACGGCGCGGGAAAGACGACGCTGCTGAGGATGGTCGCCGGCGACCTGCCGGTGCGCAGCGGCGTCGTCGCGCGGGCCGGCGGGCTGGGTGTGATGCGCCAGTTCATCGGCATGATCGGCGACGAGTCGACCCTCGCCGACCTGGCGTTGTCGCTGGCCCCGCCGGCGCTTCGCGACGCCGGCCGGCGGCTCGGCGAGACCGAGGCGACCATGCGGGCGACCGAGGCCCACGGCAAGTTCAGCAACGCCGCGGGCAAGGCCCAGCTGGCGTACGCCGATGCGCTCGGCGCCTGGGGCGAGGCCGGCGGGTATGACGCCGAGGTGCTCTTCGACACCGTCGCGACCATCGTGCTCGGTAAGCCGTGGGACGCCGTACGGGACCGTCCGGTGCGGACCCTCTCCGGCGGCCAGCAGAAGCGCTTCGCCCTGGAGTTGCTGCTGCGCGGCCCGGACGAGGTGCTGCTGCTCGACGAACCGGACAACTTCCTCGACGTGCCCGGCAAGCGCTGGCTGGAGGCGCGACTGCGTGAGTCGACGAAGTCGGTGCTCTACGTCTCGCACGACCGCGAGCTGCTGGCCCAGAGCGCCGACCGGGTGGTCGCCGTCGAGGGTGGCAGTGCCTGGGTGCACCCGGGCGGCTTTGCCAGCTGGTACGAGGCTCGGGTGGCTCGGCACGCCCGCCTCGACGAGCTGCGCCGGCGCTGGGACGAGGAGCACCAGAAGCTGCGCGAGCTGATGCTGATGTACAAGCAGAAGGCCGCGTACAACGACGGGTTGGCCTCGCGCTACCAGGCCGCGCAGACCCGGTTGCGCAAGTTCGAGGAGGCCGGGCCGCCGCCCGTACCGCCGAAGGACCAGGACATCCGGATGCGGCTCAGCGGCGGGCGGACCGGCAAGCGCGCGGTCGTCTGCGAGCAGCTGGAGCTCGACGGCCTGACATTCCCCTTCGACCTGGAGATCTGGTACGGCGACCGGGTGGCGGTGCTCGGTGCCAACGGCACCGGCAAGTCGCATTTCCTGCGGCTGCTGGCCCGCGGCGGCACCGACCCGGACCCGGCGAACGGCCCGGTCGACGGCGCGGGCGCGCTCGCTCCGGTGATGCACGAGGGGTCGGCCCGCCTCGGTGCCCGGGTCCGCCCCGGGCACTTCTCCCAGACTCACGACCGGCCGGAGCTGATGTCGAAGACGCTCGTCGAGATCCTCTGGCGGGGCGACGAGCACCGCACCGGGATGGACCGGCACGCGGCGATGGGTGTGCTCAGTCGCTACGAGTTGGCCGCGCAGGGCGACCAGCGCTTCGGGACACTCTCCGGCGGGCAGCAGGCCCGGTTCCTGGTGCTGCTGTTGGAGCTGTCCGGGGCGACCCTGCTGCTGCTCGACGAGCCCACCGACAACCTCGACCTGGCCAGCGCGGAAGCTCTCGAAACGGGCCTGAACGCCTTCGAGGGGACGGTGATCGCTGTCACCCACGACCGTTGGTTCACCCGCTCCTTCGACAGGTTCGTGCTGTTCCGAGGCGACAACGAGGTGGTGGAGACCCCGGAACCGGTCTGGGATGTCGGGTGATCCCCACCGACCTGCCCGACCGCCTGTGCGCCGTCGAGGGGGTGGTCGCCGTGGCGCTCGGCGGCAGCCGGGCGCGCGGCGAGCAGCGCCCGGACTCCGACTGGGACCTGGGCCTGTACTACCGGGGTGAGCTGGACCTGCCGGCGCTGCGTGCGGTGGCCGCGACGGTCGCCGACACCGCCGTCGCGCTCACCGCCCCCGGTGGTTGGGGGCAGTGGGTGGACGGGGGTGGTTGGCTGCGGATCGGCGGGGTCGCCGTGGACTGGATCTACCGGGACCTCGACCGGGTGCACAGCGCCTGGGCGGACTGCCGGGCCGGCCGGTACGAGGTCGGGGTGCAGGCCGGGCACCCGCTCGGGTTCTACTCGTCCGCCTACGTCGGCGAGGTGGCGTTGGGCCAGGTGCTGGCGGACCCGACCGGCCAGCTGACCGCGCTGAAGGAGCAGGCCCGGGACTATCCACCCGCGTTGGCCGACGCGCTCGTGGCTGGCGGCTGGGAGGCCGGGTTCCTGTTGGCCGGCGCGGCCAAGGCCGCCGCAGGCGGGGACAGCGGGTACGTCGCCGGCTGCCTGTTCCGGGCGGTCGGAGTGCTCGCCCAGGTGCTGCACGCCCGGGCTGGCCACTGGTTGATCAACGAGAAGGGGATGATCGCCGCAGCGGGCCGGCTGCCGGGGGCGCCTCCGCGTTTCGCGCAGCGGGCGCAGGCACTGCTCGGTGGCGTCGGCCGCAGTCCGGCCGAGCTGGCCGCGACCATCAACGCCGCCCGTGAGCTGGTCACCGAGGTGGTCGGCTGAGCCGCCGCCGAGGTGGCCCGCACCGAGCCGGCATAGGGTGGATCGCGTGACTGACATGACCTATCGCCGGCTGGGCGACTCCGGGCTCGTGGTGTCCGTGGTCGGCATCGGCTGCAACAACTTCGGCCGCAAGTTGGACCTCGACGGCACCCGGGCGGTGGTGGACGCGGCGCTGGACGCCGGGATCACCCTGTTCGACACCGCCGACATCTACGGCGAGCCGCAGGGCGGCTCCGAGGAACTGCTCGGGCAGGCGCTCAAGGGCCGCCGGGACGACGTGGTGGTGGCCACCAAGTTCGGCATGGACATGAACGGTCTCAACGGACCGGACTACGGCGCGCGGGGTGCGCGTCGCTACATCGCCCGCGCGGTGGAGGCGTCGCTGCGCCGGCTCGGCACCGACCACATCGACCTGTACCAGATGCACGAGCCTGACCCGGGCACCCCGATCGACGAGACCCTCGCCGCACTGGACGACCTGGTCCGTGACGGCAAGGTGCGCTACCTGGGCAACTCCAACTTCGCCGGCTGGCAGATCGCCGACGCGGACTGGGTCGCCTCGTCCAACGGCCGGTCCCGCTTCATCAGCGCGCAGAACCACTACAGCCTGGTGGAGCGGTCCGTGGAGGCCGAAGTGATCCCGGCGTGTGAGCGGTTCGGTCTCGGCATGCTGCCGTTCTTCCCGCTCGCCAACGGCCTGCTCACCGGCAAGTACAAGCGGGAGGGTCAGCCGCCGGCCGGCAGCCGGCTCTCCGGTGGTGGCCGGTACGCGGAGCGGCTCGCCGCGGCCGACTGGGACACCATCGAGGCGATCGAGGCGTACGCGGCCGAGCGGGGTCTGACGATGCTCCAGGTGGCGATCGGCGGACTGGCCGCCCAGCCGGCGGTGACCTCGGTGATCGCCGGTGCCACCACGCCCGAGCAGGTGCGTGCCAACGCCGCCGCCGGCGTCTGGGAGCCCAGCGACGACGATCTGGCGGCGCTGCGCGCCATCCTCTGACGGCGCGCGCTGTCGCTGATCCACCCGCGTTCCGTGAAATCGGGGCATCTGCGGTCTGCGGAAGCCCCGACTTCACGGAAGCCGCGACGATGACAGGGCCGGGCCGCTCGTCGCGGCCCGGCCCTGTCATGCACTGCTGCTTCGGTCAGGTGGTGCGTCGGCGGCCGAACAGCATGGCCACCCCCATCGCGACGGCGACGAGCACGAGACCGGCCGCCGCGAGCGGCCACCAGGCGGCGCTGCCGGCGTCGTCCGTCGGCGTGGTCACCGCGACCGGCGCGGGCGCCGGCGGCGACTGCGCCGTCTTAGCCTGCACCGTGGCGGTGGCCTTGCCCGCCAGGGGAGCGGGGGAGTTCACCGACACCTTCCACGTGCCGGTGGAGAGCACCGGGCCGCTGCTGTAGAAACCCTGCCCCTCGGGCTGCGGTTCGAGCTGCACCGGCCCGACCCGCTGCCCGTCCGGACCGGTGGCGGTGAGGACCAGCCGCACCACCTGCTCCAGCCGGCGGCCATCGGCGTAGGTGGCCTGGATGGTGACGCCCTGAGCCCCGTCGCCGGCCACAGTGAGTTTGAGCTTGTCGGCCTGCGCCGCCGGAGCGGCCTGGGCGCCATGCGCCGCCGGAGCGGCCTGGGCTGCCTGCGCCGCCGGGGCGGCGGACAGGGTCAGGGCCAGCCCGACGAACACGGCGGCCAACGCCTTGCGGATACCGGTCACGGACATCTCCGTTCCTCCCGATGAGGGAGGCCCCTCCCCGACGCCGCAGCGCCGGGGAGGGGCCTCGTCGGATCAGAGCTGGCGACCGGGTGCCAGCCGGGTGGCATCGCCACCAAGCCGTCCGGTGCCCTTGACCGAGTCACCGTCGTTCGCCTTGACCCCGGCCTTGCTGGCCGCGCCGCCGAGCCGAACGATCATGGCATCGGCGTCCCGGATCAGGACGTCCCGGACCTCCGCCTCGCCCACCAGCGCGGTGTCGGAGGCGAGCGTCCGGAACGCGGTCAGCTGCCGGACAGCCGCCTTGTCGTCGCCGGCCGCCTCGGACGCACGGACAGCGTCGAGCTTGTTCGACAGCTGCTTGTGCGCCTTGGTCGAGAGCCGCCCCGTCGCCTTGAACCGGTCCAGCAGACTCTGCATGTCCCGGAACGAGGTGGTGACGAAGAACCGGACCGTCGAGGTGGTCTTGTTGCCCGCCTTGTCGGTCGCGGTCACGGTCAGCTCGTGCAGGCCGAGCGACAGGTCGTACATGGCCTGCAGGGTGCCACTGGTGTACGCCTGGCCGTCGAGCTGACCGACCACGCTCGCGATGCCCGAGCTCGGGTCAACGGCCTGCCAGGCCACCCGGACGTCCTGGCTGTCGCCGTAGAGCTGGCCGTCGGCCAGCCCGGACACCAGCAGCGTCGGCTTGGTGCCGTCGATGCGCAGCACCGCCGACTTCAGCGTCTCGACGTTGCCCGCCTTGTCCGCCGAGCGGAACAGCAGCTCGTGCTGCCCGTCGCCGGTCACCTCGATCGGCGTCGAGTACGGCGCCCACGCACCACCGTCGAGCGACCACTCCACCGTCTTGACGCCGGAACCGGCGTCGGTGGCGGCCAGCACGACCGGGATGGTCCCGTTGTGCCAACCGGCGTCGTTCGCCGGAGCGAACGTCGCCGAGGTCACCGGCGCGGTGGCGTCGATCTTGACCGAGACGGTCTTGGTCGCCTCCACGTTGCCGGCCTTGTCCGTCGAGCGGAATCGGAGCTCGTGCTCGCCGTCCCCGCTGACCGCCACCTGAGCGGTGTACGCCGTCCAGGTGGTGGCCCCGTCCAGCTGGTACTCCGTACCGGCGAGCCCGCTACCGCCGGCCTCGTCGGCACCGGTGAGCGTGATCGTCACCGGCCCGGTGTGCCACCCGTCGGTCGGGGTGCCGGAAACCGCCGCAGTGGTCACCGGTGCCGTCTCGTCGGCCACCTCCGTGCTGAGCCGGAAGTAGTCGAACGAGGCGGTCTTCGACGCCGTCTGGTTGGCGCCGAGGGTGAACAACCCGACCTTCGGGGTGGCACCCACCGCGCTGTTGGTCAGCGCCTCCAACGGGGTCCAGGTCGTCCCGTCGGCCGAGTACGACGCGGTGAACGTGTCGCCCGTGCGGGCCAGCCGCAGGTGCCACACCGCCGAGGTCAGGTTGCCCGCCTCGGGCTGCGGGTTCTGGACCACCCCGGCGATCTCGCTGCGGAACTCGATCCGCCGCGTCACCGCCTGGCCGGCCTGGTTGTCCGCGATGAAGTCGAGCTTCAGGTAGTTGTCGTCGTCCGCCTGCACGAGCAGACCCGCCTGCTGGTACTGCTCGTTCAGCAGGCTGCCGTCGACCTTCGTCTCCAGGGTCCAGTCGCCGGACGGCGCGGTCTGGAGGATGAAGTTCTTCGGCCCGGTGTTGTCGGTGCCGTAGATGTCACCGTTGGGCACGTCGATCCGCAACGCGCCATCGGTGACCCGGTAACCGCTCGGGTCCTCCCGCGTGATTGCGTCCCACCGGCACTTGTCGAGCGTGCTGCCGGTGAACTCGTCCGACGGGTCGACCGGGCCGGCCGGAGCGTCCGGCGTGACCTGGAACGAGTCGAACGCGGCGTCGACAACGGGGGCTTCGGTGCCACCGTTGAGCGCGAAGACCCCGATCCGCGGGTTGGTGATGCCCTCGAGCGCGGCCGAACGGCCGACCGGGGTGAACGTCTGACCGTCGCCCGAGGCGGACGCGGTCAGGTTCGTCCCGTCGCTGGTGATCCGCAGGTACACGGTGTCACCGGCAGGTGCGTTGGTGGCGTCGGCGGCCTCGTTGCGAGGAGTGGCAGCCGTCTCCCGGATGAACTCCACCCGACGGCTGCCGTTGTACAGCAGGTCCACCTTGGCGTAGTTGTCGTCGTCGCCGTACACCAGCAGACCTGCCTGCTGGTAGTTGGCCGTCACCGGCAGGGTGACCTTGGTGGTCATCTCCCACGCGCCGGTCGGGGCCGCCTGGAGCACCAGGTTCGTGGCGTCGTTGCGAGCGCCGTAGAGGTCACCAACGCCAGTGGGCAGCCGGAGCGCGCCGCCACTGAGCGAGTAGAGCTGGTTCTCCCGGATCACGCTGGTCCAGCGGGCCTTGTCGAGGCTGTTGCCGTTGAAGTCGTCCGAACGCGCCCCGAAGCAGGACGTGTCCGGAGCGTCCACCCGCACCGGCACCGTGGCGTACGACTTGGCGCCCTTGCTGTCGGTCACCGTGAGGGTGGCCGTGAAGGTGCCCGCGGTGGTGTAGGTGTGGCTGGCGTCCAGGGTGGTCGCCGTGCCTCCGTCACCGAAGTCCCAGGCGTACGTCAGCGGGGTGTCGCCCTCGGCGTCGGTGGCCGTGCCGTCGAAGGCGACGGTGACCGGTGCGGTGCCGGTGCCCGGGGTGGCCGTGGCGCTGACCACCGGCGGCCCGTTCTCGGTGACACCGCGGCCGACGAAGTCCATCCAGTTGACGTTGAACAGCGAACCACTTCCGCCGTTCGGATCGCGCGCCAGGAAGTACAGCGACCCGCTCGCGGCACCGGTGACCGGCGCGCTCACGTCCGTGTACGTCTGCCACGCCCCGGTCGACGGTACGACGGCCGTGGCGACCACCGGTCCGTCGACAGCACCGGCGCGCACCTCGATCCGACCGCCAGCGGCGGCGGAGGCGGCCCGGAATCGGATCTCGGTGATGTTGGTCAGGTTCGCCGGGGCGACCGACCACCAGTCACCGTCCTCGATGAAGGCGATGCTCTGACCGCCACCGGCGGTGTCGGCGCCGGCCTCGCGCTGCACGCCGGGGTCTCCACCGCCGGTGCTCACCGGGGCGCGCCCGGTGGCGGTGAAGTACTCGGCCTGCTTCTGCTTCGGCTGCAGGACCTCGATCTGCCGGCCGGTCAGAGCACCGGAGCCCCCGGCACCACCCTCGTCGGTGTAGGTGGCCTCGAAGACCGCGAAGACGTTCGCCTCGGCGCCGTGCCCGGAGGCGAGCGACGTCTGGACGGTGCCGGTGCAGCCGGTGTGCTGCTCCAGCGGGTGGGCGTGCTCGTCGTGACCGAGCAGCACCTGCAGCCCGACCCGGGCGCAGTCAATCTCCCCGTCCTCGGGGTCGGTCACCTTGATGGTGTACCGGACCTGGTCACCCCAGTTGAAGAAGCCACCGTCCGGCGGGAACTCGATGGTGACCGTCGGCGCGGTGTTGCCGACCGTCACCGGCACGTTGGCCACCGCGGTACGACCCTTGGGGTTGGTGACGGTGAGCTGGGCGGTGTAGTTGCCCGCCGTGGCGTACGTGTGGGTCGGGTTGGCCTCGGTCGAGGTCTGCCCGTCGCCGAACGTCCAGGCGTAGGTGAGCGTGCCACCGTCCGGGTCCCGGGAGCCGGCGCTGGAGAACGTGACGGCCAACGGCGCCGGACCCGAGGTCGGGTTGGCGGACGCCGCCGCGATGGGCGCACGGTCACCGGCGGTGTAGTCGATCCGGTAGACGCCGGAGTTGTCGTTGTTGCCACCGAAGCCGCTGCCCCACTCGATCAGGTACAGCGCGCCGTCCGGGCCGAACTCGAAGTCCATCGGCCGGATCATGCTCATGCCGGTGAGCAACTGGTTGATGTCCACCAACGACTTGCCGTCGGGGGTCACCTGCATGGTGTACATCTTGTTCTGGTTCCACTCGCCGAGCAGAGCCTTGCCGTCGTAGTACGCCGGCCACTTGCGGTTCGAGTTCAGGTCGGCGTCGTAACGGTAGACCGGGCCACCCATCGGGGCGCCGCCGCCGCCGATCTCCGGGTAGCGCGCGTCACCGGCGTACCCGTAGTCGACGGTCGCCGGGACCACCGGCGGGAGGTTGGTCAGGCCGGTGTTGTTCGGCGAGTTGTTGACCGGTGCGGCGCAGTCGAACTTCGGGCCGCTCGGACCGGACGGGAACGTGTAGTCGTTGTACGCCTCGTTCGTGCCCGTGCAGTACGGCCAGCCGTAGTTGCCCGGGGTGACGATGTTCCACTCGACCAGACCGCGGGGGCCACGGTTCGGGTTGTCGGTGTTGGCGTCCGGCCCGTAGTCGCCGACGTACAGCGTGTTGGTCTTCGGGTCGGTGCCGATCCGGAACGGGTTGCGGAAGCCCATCGCGTAGATCTCGGGACGGGTCTTCTCGGTGCCCGCCGGGAAGAGGTTGCCCGTCGGGACCGTGTACGTGCCGTCGTCCTCCGGGTGGATCCGGATCACCTTGCCGCGCAGGTCGTTGGTGTTCGCGGAGGTGCGCTGCGCGTCGTAGTCCTGGCGGCCCGCCCGCTCGTCGAGCGGCGAGTACGAGTTCGACTCGAACGGGTTGGTGTTGTCACCGGTGGCCAGGTAGAGGTTGCCGTCGCCGTCGAAGGTCATGCTGCCGCCGGCGTGGCAGCAGGTGTTGCGCTGGGTGTCGACCCGGAGCACCTGCTTCTCGCTGGCCAGGCTGATGGTGTCGCCGGTGACCGTGAAGCGGGACAGCAGGTTGCGGGTGACCCCGTCGTTCGGGGCGTAGTACAGGTACACCCAGTTGTTAGTGGCGAAGTCCGGGTCGAGCCGGATGCCGATGAGGCCGTCCTCGTTGCCGGTGAAGACGTCCAGGTCGACGGCGGTGACGGTGTTGCCGGTGTCCGGCTTCACGATCTGCACGCGACCGTCACGCTCGATGTAGAAGACCCGCCCGTCGGGGGCGATGTCCAGCTCCATCGGGTTGCTGGTGTTGCTGTCCAGCGTGACCTTCTCGAAGTTCGAGGTCTTCGAGGCGCCGCAGTCGGCGTTCTCGACGCCGGCCGCGGTGCGGATGCCGCCGAGCAGGTGGGACAGGAACTCGGGCTCGGCGTACGACTCCCGGGTGTGCCCCAAACCGGTGTACCAGGAGCGGCCACCGTCGTAGTCCTGACACCAGGCGACCGGGTGGTCCGCACCCATCGCACCGGCGCCGGGGGTGTAGCTCTTCTCGTCCAGGCTGGCCAGCACGTGCACGTCCGGCCGGGGGTTGCTCTGGTAGTTGTACCACTCGTCGAACCGGGACCACCGGTCCGGCAACCCGGCCGTGGACGGGTGGGCGTGGTCCTCCACCTTGACGGTGGCCGTCTGGTTCTGCGGGTGGTTGGCGAAGTACGCGCCGACCAGGTCGCCGTACCAGGCCCAGCTGTACTCGGTGTCCGACGCGGCGTGGATGCCGACGTAGCCGCCGCCGGCCTTCACGTAGCGCTCGAACGCCGCCTGCTGGTCGGCGTTGAGCACGTCACCGGTGGTGGAGAGCCAGATCACCGCCTTGTACTTCGCCAGGTTGGCGTCGTTGAATGCTGCGCCGTCCTCGGAGTTGTCCACTGTGAATCCGTTGGCGGCGCCGAGCTGCTGGATGGCGGCGATGCCGGTGGGGATCGAGTCGTGCCGGAAGCCGGCGGTCTTGGAGAAGATCAGGACGGAGAAGGGATCGGCCGCGGCCTTTGGCGCCTTCGGCACCACCTGGCTGACCGGGGCTGCGGCTTTCGCATCCCGTGGGGGAACCTGGGCGGCCGCCTGCGCGGGCGCGCCGAACAGGGTGGTCGAGGCCATGGCCAGGGAGATCAGGGTTGCGGTGATTGGTACGCGGGCACGACGAGAACGGGACACGCCGCCTCCTGTGTCGTAGTGACAGAGCTCGCGGGAGTCGGCTCGCCGAAGGCCGTCCCTGATGGAGCCGGTGGTCACACCGTGCCAAGGTGCCCCCACCGACATTTTGTCGAATCGCTGAACAAATTAATTCGGCTGGCTCGATGTCGGGCAAGATGCGGACGGGTAACGGTTCTGCAACGGGGGGCGACATTCCGAACAGGACCGTATGAAGTGCCCCATTGGATCTCACTCGTTTTGACGCGCCGGCCCGGCCGGCCACCGCCGACCCCGCGCCTTGGCAGGCCGACGGATCTGTCGTACGGTGACACGCAAGTAACCCACGGGAGCCCGGTGTACCGGGCTGAGAGGGGGGCTGACAGCCCCCGACCGTCGAACCTGATCCGGATAATGCCGGCGCAGGGAGGAGCGTTGCCGTGCCGTCCCTGGGGCGATTGCATCTCATCACCGACACCCGACCCGGTCGCGACCCACTCGCCGTGGTCCGCGCCGCCCTCACCGTGGCCCATGCCGACCTGGTGGTGCAGGTGCGGGTCGAGGATTCCGCCACCGACCGCGAGGCGTACGAGCTGACCGGGCGGGTGTTGGCGCTCTGCGCGCCGTACCGGGCGACCTGCCTGGTCAACGACCGGTTGCACGTGGCGCTGGCGTTCGGCGCGGCAGGTGGGCACGTCGGCGCCGACGACCTGCCGGTCGCCGCCGCCCGCCGGGTGCTCGGCCCCACCGGTGTGCTGGGCGCCACCGCTCGCGCACCGGGCCCGGCGGCCGAGGCCGTCGCGGCGGGCGCCAGTTACCTGGGCGTCGGTCCGTGTCACGCCACCAGCACCAAGACCGGCCTGCCGGACCCCATCGGGCCCGCCGGAGTACGCGCCGTCGTCGACGCCGTCGACGTTCCGGTCATCGCGATCGGCGGAGTGACCGCGGCCCGGGTGCCGGCCCTGCGGGCCGCCGGGGCGTACGGGGTGGCGGTGGTCGGCGCCGTTTCCTCCGCCGCCGACCCGGCACGGGCAACCGCCGAGCTGATCGAGGCCCTGACGTGCTGACCGGCCGGTCCCCGTCACCGCCGTCGAGCGACCGGGTCCGGCCGGACGTGGCAGTGGTGGGGGCGGGGCCGATCGGGCTGGCCATCGCCTGGCGTTGCGCCGCTCGCGGGCTGCGGGTGGTGGTGCACGACCCGGTGCCCGGTTCGGGGGCGTCGGCGGTGGCCGCCGGCATGCTCTCCCCGGTCGCCGAGGCGTACTTCGGTGAGCGGCAGCTGACCGGGTTGCTCTTGGCATCCGCTGCCCGCTGGCCGGGGTTCGCCGCCGAGTTGACCGAGACGACCGGGGTCGAGATCGGCTATCGGACCGAGGGCACCCTGATGGTCGGGCTCACCGGCGACGACCTGGCCGAGGCGCGCCGGCTGTGGGCGTACCAGCAGGGGTTGGGCCTGCCCGTGACGCCGCTGCGCCCCAGCGAGCTGCGCGACAGTGAACCGGCGCTCGCCCCACGGGTGCGCGGTGGCGCGCTCGCGCCCACCGACCATCAGGTCGACCCCCGGCTGCTGGTGCCGGCGCTGCGCACGGCCGCGCAGCGGGCCGGCGCGGTGCTCGTGCCGCAGCAGGTCCGGGAACTGTCCGATGTGGACGCGACGGTCACCGTTGTCGCCGCCGGCTGCGGGGCCACAGCGCTCACCGGCCTGCCCGTGCGGCCGGTGAAGGGTCAGATCCTCCGGCTCCGCGCGCCCGACGGCGTCGCGCCGGGCTTCCGGCACGTGATCCGGGGGTACGCCGACGGCGAGCACGTCTACCTGGTGCCCCGCGCCGACGGCGAGGTGGTGCTCGGCGCGACGGTCGAGGAGCGCTCGGACACCACTGTCACCGCCGGTGCTGTGCAACGGCTGCTGCGCGCCGGGGTCGACCTGCTGCCCGAGCTGGCCGAGTACGACATGGTCGAGGCGGTCGCCGGGCTGCGCCCGGGCACCCCGGACAACGCGCCGATCCTCGGGCCGCTGCCCGACCGACCGGACGTCCTGGTCGCCACCGGGCACCACCGGCACGGCATCGTGCTCACCCCGATCACCGCTGACCTGATCGCCGACCTGGTCCTGGGCGGCGTACCCGACCCGATGCTCGCGCCCTTCCGGGCCGACCGCTTCTTCGGCGGTGCCACGGTGGCCGCGTCCTGCCGACCTGAACCGAGTGTGGAGGGGGACCTGTGGAGTTGACAGTGAACGGGGCCGGGCGCAGCGTCGCCGCCGGCGCGTCAGTGGCGGATCTGGTCCGCGACATCGTGGCGCACCCACGTGGGGTGGCGGTCGCGGTCAACGGCGAGGTGGTGCCCCGGACCGGCTGGCCGGCCCGGCCACTGCGCGACGGTGACCGGGTCGAGGTGCTCACCGCGGCGCAGGGCGGGTGAGCGGCGTGCCGTTCGAGCTGGGTGGGGAGACCTTCACCTCACGGCTGATCCTCGGCACCGGCGGTGCCGCGAACCTGTACGTCCTGGAGCAGGCGATCCGGGCGTCCGGCACCGAGCTGGTCACAGTGGCGCTGCGCCGGGTGGGCACGGCACCGGGCTCCACGGGTGGGCTGCTGGAGCTGCTGGACCGGTGCGGCGTACGCCTGCTGCCGAACACCGCCGGCTGCCACACCGCGACCGAGGCGGTGAAGGTGGCCCGGTTGGCCCGGGACGCGTTCGACACCGACTGGGTCAAGCTGGAGGTGATCGGCGACGAGCGGACGCTCCTGCCCGACGGGGTGGAGCTGCTCCGCGCCGCCGAGGAGTTGGTCGCCGACGGTTTCACAGTGCTGCCGTACACCAGCGACGACCCGGTGCTCGCCCGCCGCCTCGCCGACGTGGGCTGCGCCGCGGTGATGCCGGCCGGCTCCCCGATCGGCTCGGGGCTCGGCATCGGCAACCCGCACCACATTCGACTCATCCGGCAGGGTGTGGACGTGCCGGTGATCCTCGACGCCGGCATCGGCACCGCGTCCGACGCGGCGCTGGCAATGGAGCTGGGCTGTGACGGGGTGCTGCTGGCCAGCGCTGTCACCCGGGCGGCCGACCCGGTGGCAATGGCCACCGCGATGCGGTACGCCGTCGAGGCGGGCCGACTGGCGGCCCAGGCCGGCCGGATCGAGCGCCGCTTCCACGCGCTCGCCTCCACCCCCGACGAGGGAAGACCCGAGCTGTGACACCGCCGTCCGGGGTTGTCGTGTTGACCGATCGGCGCGTCGCGCGGGAGGGGCTCGACCGGGTCCTGGCGGGAGCCGTGGCCGGGGGAGTGCGCTGGGTGGTGCTGCGGGAGAAGGATCTGCCCCGCGCCGAACGCGCCGCTCTCGCCGCCGACCTGCGCGCGATCCTCGCCGACGTCGGCGGAACCCTCGTCGTGGCCGGCCCCGACCCGCTCGGCGGCGACGCCGTGCACCTGCCCGCCGCCGGCCCGTACCCGCCCCCGAAACACGGCCTGGTCGGCCGCTCCTGCCACCACCAACCCGAGCTGGACCGCCTGACCACCGAGCACTACGCCACCATCTCCCCGGTCTGGCCCACGAAGACAAAACCGGGTTACGGCCCACCCCTGGATGTTGCGGGGCTGGGCAGCCTGGTCCGCGCCAGCCCGGTGCCCCTGCTCGCCCTCGGCGGAGTCGAGACACCAGAACAGGTGACCGCCTGCGTCGAGGCGGGAGCCGTCGGAGTAGCAGTGCTGGGCGCACTGATGCGAGCCAAAGACCCCGCCGAAACAGCCGCCATCCTGACCAGCGCCTATGCCAAGGCGGTCACCCCCAAGCTGAGCCAAACCCGGCGCGGGGTCACCCAGATCCCCACGTCGGGGCTGCGGCCGACAGTGCCCACGCAGGGATCAAGCCTGACCGCCCGGAGTGGGCACTGTCGGCCGCAGCCCGAAACCGCAACCAAAGAGGGCAAATGACCCCGCCAACACTGCTCACCATCGCCGGCTCGGACTCCGGCGGCGGCGCCGGCATCCAGGCCGATCTCAAGGTCTTCGCCGCGCTGGGCGCGTACGGCACCAGCGTCCTCACGGCGGTCACCGCGCAGAACACCCGGGGTGTCGACGCGGTGCTGCCGCTGCCCCCGCGCACCGTCGCCGAACAGTTGGACAGCGTGCTCACCGATTTCACAGTCTGTGCCGTGAAGACGGGGATGCTCGGCACCCCGGCGATCGCGGACGTGGTGGCCGAGGCCGCCCGGGACGACCGGCTGCCCCACCTCGTCGTCGACCCGGTGCTGGTCGCCACGAGCGGTCACCGGCTCGGCGTGGTGGGCGCGGTGGAGCGGCTGCTGCCGTACGCCACTGTGGCGACCCCGAACTGCGCGGAGGCCGCGGCGATCACCGGACGTCCGGTGGACGACGTGGCCGCGATGGTCGCGGCCGCCGAGGCCCTGGTGGCCGGCGGCCCGGAGTACGTGGTGGTCACCGGCGGTGACCTGGACGGGGGCGAGGCGGTCGACGTGCTGCACGGCGGCGGCGTCACCACAGTGTTGCGCGCACCCCGGGTGACCACCCGGCACACCCACGGCACCGGGTGCTCGTTCTCGGCGGCGATCGCGGTGCGGCTCGGTCTCGGCGACCCGGTGCCGGCCGCCGTGGGGGCCGCCAAGGAGTACGTGCTCCGTGCGCTGACCGGCGCGCGGGGTTGGGAGCTGGGCGCGGGGCGCGGGCCGCTGAACCACTTCGGCTGGCCCGCTTGATCACCAGGGAGGCTGTCATGCACGCACGAGGCAAGGTGTACGTCGAGGGTTCACGGCCGGATGTCCGGGTGCCGTTCGCGGAGGTGGGGCTGACCGGTGACCTGCCGCCGGTGCGGCTCTACGACACGTCCGGCCCGGGGTCGGACCCGTTGGTGGGGTTGCCCGCGCTGCGCGGTCGGTGGATCGCCGAGCGGGGTGACGTGGCGCCCGTACGGGGTGCGGGTACCCCGCTGGCCGGGGTGGGCAATCGCCGGCCCACCCAATTGGCGTACGCGCGGGCCGGTGTGGTGACGCCGGAGATGGAGTTCGTGGCGATCCGGGAGAACGTCGAACCGGAACTCGTGCGGGCCGAGATCGCCGCCGGTCGGGCGGTGCTCCCGCTCAACGTCAACCACCCGGAGTGCGAGCCGGCGATCATCGGTAAGGCGTTCCTGGTCAAGGTGAACGCCAACATCGGCACCTCGGCGGTCAGCTCGTCGGTCGCCGAGGAGGTGGAGAAGCTGACCTGGGCCACCCGCTGGGGCGCGGACACCGTGATGGACCTGTCCACGGGTAAGCGGATCCACGAGACCCGGGAGGCGATCGTGCGGAACTCGCCGGTGCCGATCGGGACGGTGCCGATCTACCAGGCGTTGGAGAAGGTCGGCGGCGACCCGGTGAAGTTGAGCTGGGAGGTGTTCCGGGAGACCGTGATCGAGCAGGCCGAGCAGGGCGTGGACTACATGACTGTGCACGCCGGGGTGCTCCTGCCGTACGTGCCGCTGGCCGTGGACCGGGTGACCGGGATCGTCTCCCGGGGCGGTTCGATCATGGCGGCGTGGTGCCTGGCGCACCACGAGGAGAACTTCCTCTACACCAACTTCGAGGAGCTGTGCGCGCTGCTCGCGCGTTACGACGTGACGTTCTCCCTCGGCGACGGGCTGCGCCCCGGGTCGATCGCCGACGCCAACGACGAGGCGCAGTTCGCCGAGCTGCGCACCCTCGGTGAGCTGACGAAGATCGCCTGGGCGTACGACGTCCAGGTGATGATCGAGGGCCCCGGGCACGTACCGATGCACAAGATCAAGGAGAACGTGGACCTTCAGCAGGAGTGGTGCCACGAGGCGCCCTTCTACACGCTCGGTCCGCTGACCACCGACATCGCGCCCGCGTACGACCACATCACCTCGGCGATCGGCGCCGCGATGATCGGCATGTTCGGCACCGCGATGCTCTGCTACGTCACGCCGAAGGAGCACCTCGGCCTGCCGGACCGCGACGACGTGAAGGCGGGCGTGATCGCGTACAAGATCGCGGCACACGCGGCGGACCTGGCCAAGGGGCACCCGGGCGCGCAGGCCTGGGACGACGCCCTGTCGAAGGCGCGGTTCGAGTTCCGTTGGGAGGATCAGTTCAACCTCTCGCTGGATCCGGAGACCGCACGCTCGTACCACGACGCGACCCTGCCGGCGGAGCCGGCGAAGACCGCACACTTCTGCTCGATGTGTGGCCCGAAGTTCTGCTCCATGAAGATCACCCAAGAGCTCAAGGAGTACGCGGCGCGCGGCATGAAGGACAAGTCGGAGGAGTTCGTCTCCGGCGGGAGCCGGGTCTACCTGCCGCTCGCCTGACCTCCCTGCGGGCGTAGGCCGTCCCTGTGTTGCGAGGCGACGCAGGGACGGCCCGCGTGGCCGGTGTCGGCCTGCGCGGCCCGGCGCGTGGCGATGTCGCGGGGTCGGTCAGACGACCGGTCGGTGCGTCCGCGCGGTGGAGTCAGTCGCGGTGGTGTCGACCGGTGGAGCGCAACGACCGGCGGCTGTTCTCCTGCTCGGGCTCGTTGTCCGACACCGGCTTGCTCAGACCGGCGACCCAGTCGACGAATTCCTCGTCCTGGGATGCCAGCGGCTCCGCTTCATCCGACGTCTTCGGGCTCTCCTCGTCGGCGCGGGAGCGGTTGCGGCGGAACAGCCCACCGAGCCGCCCTCGTCGGGAGGGCTGCTCTGCCACCTTCGGTTGCGTCGGTTCTGCCGACGTGGTGTCGGTAGGCGACAGATCGCCGGTGGCGGTGGCGGCACGGGCGGGCGCGCCCTCTGGCCGGCCCGGGTGTTCGGCCGGAGCGGTCTCGCCGGCTTCCGTTGGCGCTGTCCGTGCCGTCGAGCTGTCCTGCGATCCCGCGGACCCGCGGCGCCGAGAGGTGTCGAACGCGTTCCAGGTGCCGGCCCGGCTCAGGTCCGGCAACGGGGCCCGATGCCGGGGCCTCGGCATCGGCCCGGTCGGCGCGTCAGGACTGCTCGACCCCTCCGATGCCGTTGCCCCCGGCTCGGAGGCCTGCGGTGGCACCGTCCACGTCGAGGTGACCGGCCAGGCCGACGGCGCGGGCGTCCACCGGTCCGTGTCCGGGTCGTTGGCGGCGGTGGCCGCGAACAACCCGGCGGCCGGAACGTCCTCGGCGACGGACCGCGCGCTGTCGGTGCCACGAGCCCCGGCGATCGCGGAATCGCTGGTCGCGTCGGCCGCTGCTGCCTTGCTGTCCGTGCCGGCCTTCGGGACGCGCGGGGTGGCTTCCGCGCCAACCTGGCCGGCAGTGGTGGTCGGTGCTGGTGTCGCTCCGGTCCCGGTGGTCGGGGTCTGTGTGGCGTCGGTCGGCGTGCTGGGGGACTCCGGGTTGGCCGGCACCCGCGTCGCGCCGGTTTCGGCGGTCGTCGACGCGGCCGGTGCTCGCTTCGCGCCGGTGGCAGGTGCTCGCTTCGCGCCGGTAGCGGTGGTCCGGGCTGCTGCCGTGCCGGAGGCGGCAGTCGAGGCGACCTCGGAGGTCGAACTCGACAGCTCACCCGGGCTTTCCTGGCTGGGCGCCGGAGTGTCGGTGGCGGTGCTGTCGGCGGACCTGCCCGGCCGGGTGCCCTTCGTGGCGCGGCCGGTGGTCGTCGCGGGGGTGGTGGTCTTGCTTGCGGTTGCCGCGTCGTCGGTCGTCTCGCTGGGGGTTGCCGAACCGGCAGAGGACGTGTCGCCGGCCACGTCGGAGGCGGTGGCGTCCGGGTTGGCTTTCGGCTTGCGGCTGCGTCGCGGCTTGATCGTCGGCGGCGCCTCGGACGTGCCGTGGTCGGGCGTGCCAGCGGTGTTCGGGGCTGGCTCCGTGCCCGTCGAGGCCGTGGCGTCGGGATTGGGAGCCTCAGTGCCAGGCGATGCCGTGCTGGTCGCCTCGGTGCCGCTGCCCGTGCTGGTCGGGCCGGAACCGGGTGCGCCCGTGGCGCTCGCCGTGTCGGCGGACTTGCGGGTGGTGCGCCCACCGGTCGGCCTGCCACTGGTCGCTGTGCTGCCGCTCGGGTCCTTCGCTGTGCTGCTGGTCGGGTCCGCCGCTGTGCTGCCGCTCGGCTCGTCGACAGCCCGGCCGGCCGCCGGGGTCGCGGCGTCGGCGCGGCCGGCCGTCGTGCCGGTCGCGGTGGCGTCGGTGACGATGCTGACATCCGCGCCGGCCGAGGGCTCGGTAGTGGCCGGGACATCATCCTGACGCGGGGGCGTCTGCCCAGCGGCGGTGAACTCACCGGTCGGCGCGGTCAGCCAGGCCGCGGGCTGAGCCGGTGCGGCGGCAGCAGCCGGTGCGGCGGGAGTAGCAGTGGCGGGAGCCGGACCGTGCTGTCCGCTCGCTGTGGTCTCCGGCCAGTCCCAGTGGGCCGGGACGGTGCGTACGGCATCGGGATCGCCCGCCGCCCATGGACCCGCAACGACGCCGACGGGCTTCGTGCGGGTGGCCAGCTCCGTGTCGGTGTCCTCGGCGCTGTCCGTGTCCGGCGCGCTGTCAGTGTCGTTCGGCGCGCTGGTCAGCGCCGGGCCGGTGGACAGCGGGCGCAGGATGGCGGTGGGCTCGATCGCCTGCGGATCGGTGGTACGGGTGCCCATCGGCCAACGCAGCAGCGCGGCGGCGGCCGCGCCGAGCGCTCCGGCGAGGATCGCGATCAACGAGCCGTAGTAGGGGGCGGTCTGGTAGCGGTCCACCGCGTCGCCCGGACCGGCGGTCAGGTAGGCGAACGCCACCAGCACCGGACCGGCCACCCCTGTCGCTCCGCTGACCAGTGGAGCCTGACCCCGCGAGCGAGCCAGCCCGGCGGTCGCCGCGCCGGCCAGCAGCGCCACGATGGGCAGCAGGAGCATCGCCAGCCGCTGTGCGGCGGCGGCGTCGAGCCAACTCGGTTCCAGTACGCCGAGCCGGACGGTCGGCAGTGGGCCGGCCGTGCCGAGCGACGGTAGGACGGAGATCAGCGCCAGCAGCCAGACCGTGCCGGCCACGGCCGCCATGTTCCACCCCAGCTCGGGCCGGAACAGGACGGCGATCGCCGCGCCCGCCCCGATCACCGCACCGACCATGGCGCAGATGCCCACCGCCCAGACCGGGTCAACGGAGATCAGCTCCGCAGCGCGGGCGGGCTGCATGCAGAGCGGGGCGATGACTGTGGCACCGAGCGCTGCCGCGCCGCCGACCGCCAACTGCCGCCCGGTGCTGGCCGCCGGAGCGTCACGGCGAGCGAGGCGTCCGGTCAGGACGGCGCCGGCGACGGCTGCGTTGGCGGCGAACCAGCCCACCCAGACCAGCTGGGCCGGCCACTGGTTGACTGTCGTACCGGTGAATGCGCCGGTCAGGCGGACGATGCCGAAACCGTACGCGACGCCGAGCTGGCCGGCTCCGGCCAGCACGCTCACCCCGAGCGCCGTGAGCAGCAGTCTGCCCCAGGTCCGAAAGGCCATGTCCGGCACGTTACGCACCCGGTACACCCGATAGCCAACGGCGCGCCGCGCGGCACGCCGGTGGCCATCGGCGGGTCTACTTGAGTTCGACCAGTCGAGCCAGGTAAGTCGTATCCCCGACATTGGTCAGCATGTGCACCGCGCCAGGGTCCCGGTAGACGACACCACCGGTGGGCTCGTCGGCGTCGATCAGGGTGCCGTCGACGGTCTGTACGACGTTCTTGGCGCCCTCGATCGCCACCACCAGGTAGGGGTGGTCGTGCCGGTGCAGCGGTTGCCGCTCGCCCGGCTCGAGGCGGATGTGCCAGACCCGGACCCGGTCGTTCTCGTACACGATCTCCTGGCCCACCGGTCCGAGTTCGGTTCCGTCGATCACGTCGGTCATCGTGCTCCGTCCAGTTGGGGCAGCACCTCGGCGGCGATCAGCTCAAGGTGGTCGAGATCATCGAAGTCGATCAGGCGCAGGTGGACCCGGGTGGTACCGATCGCGGCGAACTCGCCGAGCCGCTGCGCGAGCTGCGCGGGGGAGCCGACCACCGGGTCCTCCGGTGGCAGAGCGCTCTTCTCGTGCAGAGGGGCGGCCCGACGCTGGGCCTCCGCGTCGGTCCGGCCGATGGCGACGACGATCCCGGCGGACAGCACCAACGGGGCGCGCCCGGACTCCGTCCGTCCGGTGCGCTCACACGTCTCGCGCACCCGGTCGTACGCCTCGGCGGTGGCGGCCACGGACTTGAACGGCATGTTGAACTCGTCGGCGTACCGGGCGGCCAGTTCGGGTGTGCGCTTGGGGCCACGCCCGCCCACGATGATCGGCGGGCCGGGCACCTGCACCGGCTTGGGCAGGGCGGGAGCGTCCACCAGCCGGTAGTGGTCGCCGGTGAAGCTGTAGGTCTCGCCGGGTGGGGTTCCCCACAGCCCGGTGATCACCTCAAGCTGCTCGGCCAGCCGGTCGAAACGCTCGCCGACCGCCGGGAACGGGATGCCGTACGAGGTGTGCTCGCGCTCGTACCAGCCGGCGCCGATGCCGAGGTCGACCCGGCCGCCGCTCATCTGGTCGACCTGCGCGACCATCACCGCGAGGGGGCCTGGCAGGCGGAACGTGGCCGACGTCACCAGGGTGCCGAGTCGGATCCGCTCGGTTTCCCGGGCCAGCGCGGCGAGGGTCAGCCAGGCGTCGGTGGGGCCGGGCAGGCCCGGGTCGGCGCCCATCGACTGGTAGTGGTCGGCGCGGAGGAAACCTTCGTAGCCGCAGGCCTCGACCAGCCGGGCGAACCGGAGCTGGGTGTCGTAGCTGGCGCCACGGTTCGGCTCGGTGAAGACCGACACCCGCATGGTCAGTGTCCTTCCGCGCCGGCGGTGGCCGGCTGTTCGCGTTCCATCAGCAGTTCGTGCAGGTCGGCGCTGACCTGGGCGACGTCGGCCAGGTGGGCGTTGCGGCCCAGGGTGCGGGGCCGGGGGATGTTCACGTCGACGACCTTGCGGATCCGGCCGGGGCGCGGGCTCAGCACGACCACCCGGTCGGCGAGCAGCACCGCCTCGTCGATCGAGTGGGTGACGAAGACGATGGTCGGCTTGTTCTCCATGTGCACCCGCTGGAGTTCGCCGGAGAGTTCCTCGCGGGTGAGCGCGTCCAGTGCGGAGAACGGCTCGTCCATCAGCATCACCCGGGGCTCACCGATCAACGACCGGCACAGCGACACCCGCTGCTGCATTCCGCCGGAGAGTTCGTGCGGCAGCCGCTTCTCGAAGCCGGCCAACCCGGCCACGTCGAGCAGTTGCCGGGCCCGCTCCCGGTGCTTGGCGCGGCTCCAACCGAAGATCTCCACCGGCAGCAGGACGTTGTCCAGCACGGTGCGCCAGGGCAGCAGCGCCGGCTTCTGGAACAGCATGGCGATGTCCTGGCGGGGGCGGGCGATCGGCGTACCCGCGACGGTGATCTCACCGGCGCTCAGCGGGAGCAGCCCGGCGATCAGCCGCAGCAGTGTGGACTTGCCGCAGCCGGAGCGGCCGAGCACGGCGACGAACTCGCCCTCGGCGACGTCGAGGTTGATACCGCGCAGCGCCTCCACCCGGCCGGATCGGCCCTCGAAGGTACGGGACACCCCGGACAGTCGGATCATCTCCGGCGTACCTCCGCTGAGTGGACGGTCAGGAATCCGACAAAGGCTAGCCGCCCTCCCGAGGTATCGCACCGGCTGGGGTGGTCGTCAGGTTGTTTCCGTTCCGCAACCCGATACGCCTGGCGTCGCAACTGTGGGTTTCTCGTACGCTGTGCCCGCGAAGAGTCCCCCCACGACGGCGGTGCCCGGCTTCCACCCCTCCTGCCGGCCCGTCACGACAACCCCCTCCGGTGGCCTGCCGGCCCCGGTCGGAAAGGACATGGTGCACTGATGAGAAGGCTGACCCGTACGGTCGCTACGGCCGCGCTGGCCACCGCCCTCGCCCTTGTCTCCGCCTGCAGCAGCGGGTCGGATTCGGCCGACGATGCCAAGGGCGGCGACGGGACGACGCTGACGAAGGTGACCTACCTCACCTCGTTCGGTAACTTCGGCCGTGACTCCTACGCCTGGGTGGCGAAGGACAAGGGCTTCTTCAAGGAAGCCGGTTTCGACGTCGAGATCAAGGCCGGTCAGGGCACCGGTGGTGTGATCCAGACCGTCGTCGGCGGCCAGGCCGACTTCGGCCCGATCGACCTCACCGGCGGCCTGCTCCAGCTCGGCAACGGCCAGGCGAAGGACTTCACCGCGGTGGCCGCGATCCAGCAGCGCACCATGGCGGGCATCGCCACCGTCGAGGGCAAGAACATCAGCTCGCCGAAGGACCTGGAGGGCAAGAAGCTCGCCGACACCCCCGGCTCCGTCGTCCGCAACCTGTTCCCGACGTACGCCCGGCTCGCCGGTGTGGACGCGACCAAGGTGACCTGGGTCAACGGTGAGGCGCAGAACCTGATCGGCACGCTGGCCGCGGGCTCGGTCGACGGCATCGGTCAGTTCGTCGTCGGCCAGCCGACCATCGAGGCGGTGGCCAAGAAGAAGGCCGTCATGCTGCCGTACAGCAACGTGATGCAGGACCTCTACGGCAACGTGCTGATCACCTCCTCGAAGATCGCCAAGGAGAAGCCCGAGATGGTGAAGAAGTTCACCGCGGCGCTGCTCAAGGGCCTGGAGTACAGCCTGGCGAACTCCAAGGAGGCCGCCGACATCCTGAAGAAGAACGTCGACGCCACCAACCCGGTCTCCGCCGCCGCCGAGCTGGAGCTGATGGCCGCGTACGTCCGTTCCGGCAACACCGGCACCGCGATCGGCACCCTGGACAGCGGTCGGGTCGCCAAGAGCATCGCCATCCTGCAGGGTGCCGGCGCGCTGAAGCAGAACATCACCCCCGAGCAGATCATCGACTTCAGCCTCGCGCCGAAGGCCTGATCGTCCGGTCGTCATCAGGGGGTACGTCCCGCCGATCCCGGTGGGGCGTACCCCCGTCGCTCGTCGGCCCCCGGCGGGCCGTGGGATTTCGAGGAGGACAGAGATGACCGACGTCCGGTCAGCGGACCCGGCGGTGGCGGAACCCCCGCCCCCGAGTGCCGGCCCCGAGGTGGGGCGCGCGGGTCGAGGTGCCGGTCTGCGGGCCGGGGCCGAGGCGGTGCTGCCCGCGGTCGGCATCCTGGTCGCGCTGGCGGCATGGTGGCTGATCGCCCGGCTGGAGCTGGTTCACCCCGCCGCCCTGCCCCCACCCGGCGACGTGCTCACCGCGTTCGTCGACAAGCCGGCGCAGCTGCTGGAGCACACCTGGGACACCACGTTGGAGATCCTGACCGGGTTCGCCCTCTCGGTGGCCGCCGGTGTGCTGATCGGCCTCTCCCTGGCCAGCTCCCGCACCGTGGAGCGGATGTTCACGCCACTGCTGGTCGCTGTGAACGCGGTGCCGAAGATCACGCTGGGTCCGCTGCTGGTGGTGGCGCTCGGCTGGGGCCAGAAGCCGATCCTGACCATGGTGTTCCTGCTCTGCTTCTTCCCGATCGTGCTGTCCACCGCGACCGGGTTGACCACCACGCCGGCCGACCTGGCCGAACTGGTGCGGTCCTGGAACGCCTCCCGCTGGCAGGCGTTCCGCAAGGTTCGCTTCCCGGCCGCGTTGCCGCAGATCTTCGTCGGGCTCAAGGTGGCCATGCCACTGGCCGCGATCGGCGCGGTGATCGGTGAGTTCCAGGCCGGCGAGAGTGGCCTCGGCTACGTCATCACGCAGTACGCCGGCGTCGGCGACACCGCCACCGCCTGGGCGGCGATCATGCTGGTGGCGCTGGTGAGCATCCTGCTCTACTCGGCGCTCCTGCTGATCGAGCGGTTCGCCCTGCCCTGGGTGCGAGAAACCACAAGCAGCCGCTAACCAACAGAAGCGATCAACCACAAGAAACGCGAAGGGCCGGCCTCCCACTGGGAGGCCGGCCCGTTCCATCGAAGCCGCAGGCGAGAAGGGTGTGGCCGACCGTGCCCGGCGCAGGGATCAAGCCTGACCGCCCGGAGCCGGGCAC
>NZ_JBEYSL010000028.1:0-26569 GCF_040642735.1 Micromonospora sp. NPDC047753
GGCCGACCGGGCCTGGCGGCCCGGGTGGCACCGGCGGGTCGGGACGGCGCGGCCCGCGACCGCGTTGGGGCCGGATCGCCCTGGTGGCCGGG
Organism: Micromonospora sp. NPDC047753; assembly: GCF_040642735.1. Lineage (NCBI taxonomy): Bacteria > Bacillati > Actinomycetota > Actinomycetes > Micromonosporales > Micromonosporaceae > Micromonospora > Micromonospora sp. NPDC047753. The sequence goes on from NZ_JBEYSL010000028.1 coordinate 93, forward strand.
GCCGCGGTGCTGGTGCTGGCGCTGCTCGGCAGCGTCGGCGCCTGGTTGTACGCCCGCAACCTCAACAGTGACCTGGCCCGCACCGACCCGTTCGCGGAGATCACCGGTGGTCGGCCCGCCAAGACCGTCGATGGCGCGCTGAACATCCTGCTGGTCGGCAGCGACTCACGGGACCCGGACGCGCCGGTCGACAGCAAGAGTCAGTGGCGCGCCGACACGATCATCGTCATGCACATTCCGGCCGACCACCAGGAGGCCTACCTGGTCTCCATCCCCCGGGACCTGTACGTGCCGATCCCGGAGAGCGCCGGCGCGGACTGCGGCTCAGGTTCGCGCGCGAAGATCAACGCAGCGTTCGCGTTCGGTGGGCTGCCGCTGGCGGTACGCACCGTGGAGTGCTTCACCGACGTTCGGATCGACCACGTGATGGCGATCGACTTCGGCGGCTTCAAGGAGGTCACCGACGCTCTCGGAGGGGTGGACCTGAAGGTGGAGCGCACCATCACCTCGATCCACAAGCCGTACCGGACCTTCACCAAGGGCACCAACCACATGGATGGCGCGGAGGCCCTGGACTGGATCCGGCAGCGCAAGCAGTTCCCGGACGGTGACTTCGCCCGGATGCGGCACCAGCAGGAGTTCCTCCGAGCCCTGATGGACAAGGCGGCCAGCACCGGCACGCTGGCGAACCCGAAGAAGCTGAACGATTTCCTCAAATCGGTGACCGCGGCCGTAACCGTCGACCAGACTTTCTCGGTTACAGACATGGCGCTTCAGTTCCGTAACCTGCGCGGCCAGAACCTCACCTTTGTGACCAGCCCGAACTCGGGCAGCGACACGATCAACGGCGAGTCGGTGGTGGTGTCGGACCGGGAGAAGGCGCTCGCGATGTACCAGGCCATGTCCGCCGACACGATGGCCGACTGGGTCAAGGCGAACCCGCCGAAGAGCAACGACGGCGGCTGAGCGCTGCCCGGCTGGCACCAGCCGTTCGGATCATCGAGCGGCGACGATCGACTGAGTCTGCAAAATTCGACGTCCGGATTGACCCGGGATGAACTCGCCAAGTCGATTTGATGTACGTACAGTGGTGCCGCCCCCTCCTGATCACGAGCTGGAGCACGCATGCCGGTTCAGGCCAGTCGTCGCCCTTCTTCCTCCGGGTCCGCCGCCCCCAGCGGTCGAGTCGCTGCGGCCATACCCGCGCAGGCGCGCCCCTCGGGAGGCGGGCCGGGCTCGCGTCCGCCGGGTAGCGGCGGTGGCGGCGGTGGCGGCGACCGCCCGGGTGGCGGTGGGTCGAAGAAGCGGACCAAGCGCAAGGACCCGCTCTGGGCCAGGCTGACCGTCGTCTTCGGTGCCGTGCTGATGCTGAGCAGCGGGGTGGCCATCGTCGGCAGCAAGGCGTTGATCGGGCAGGCGACCGGCGGCATCGCGAAGGGCAACCTGCTGGGTGATGCCGGCAAGTCCGACGCCGAGGGCGGTGCGAGCCTGGACGGCCCGATCGACATGCTGCTGCTCGGCGTGGACGCGCGGGAGCGCTGGGCCGCCGACGACGTGCGTTCGGACAGCATCATCGTCCTGCACATTCCGGCCACGCACGACCAGGCGTACCTGATCTCGATCCCCCGGGACACCGAGGCGCAGATCCCGGCGTTCAAGAAGAGCGGCTACGGCGGCGGTTCCGGAAAGATCAACGCCGCGTTCCAGGCCGGTGCCGCCAACGGTGGCGGCTGGGAGGGTGGCGCCCAGCTGATGGCCCAGACGATCAAGCGGCTCACCGGAATCAGCTTCGACGGCGCGGCGATCATCAACTTCGGTGGCTTCAAGAACGTCATCGACACCCTGGGCACGGTGCGGATCTGTGTCAGCCAGGAGGTCAAGTCGCTGCACATGTCGTACGTCGACGGCAAGCCGATGTGGAACGCGGACGCCAAGAAGACCGGCAAGCAGCGGACCCCGGTGGTGCACAAGAAGGGCTGCCAGGAGATGGAGGGTTGGGCCGCGCTCGACTACTCCCGCCAGCGCAAGACCCTCAAGAACGGCGACTACGACCGGCAGGCCAACCAGCAGCAGCTGATCAAGGCGATGGCGAAGAAGGCCACCGAGGGCGGGATGTTGTCCAACCCGGCCAAGATGAACAACCTGATCAAGGCGGCCGGCAAGGCGTTCGTGCTGGACACCGGCGGCGTGCCAATCGAGGACTTCATCTTCACGATGCGCGGGGTCACCGGCAACGAGCTGACCATGCTCAAGACCAACAACGGCACCTTCAACGCCAACAACAACAACACCGAGGGTCTGAACGAAGAGACCCTGGCGATGTTCCAGGCGGTCAAGCAGGACAAACTCGCCGAGTTCGTCTTCACCCACCCCGAGGTGATCTCCACCCGCAAGTGAGGCCGGGAGTCGCGGAAAGCCAGCGACGACCTCCTCACCGCCCGTAGCCTGACGTGAACGGGTTTCACGTATCGGCTGCGGGGAGGCGGTCACGTCCAGGTGGGGACGGAACGCAGCGGGCCGGGCCGAAGCAGCCCCGTCCGCCCGGTCGACCCGCGCCCGTGGGCCGCGGATCCTGCTCGGCGTCGGCTTGGCCCTCGTCCTGCTGGCGGGGCTCGCCGTGGCCGGGCTCAAGACGCTCAGCCACCGCTACGACCGCACGGTGACCAAGGAGCAACTGCTCGACGCCGACGCCCGCACCGAGCGCACCGACCTGGACGGGCCGCTCAACTACCTCCTGGTCGGCTCCGACCGGCGTCCGGGCGAGAGCGGCCCCGACCAGCGCTCGGACACCATCCTCATCGTGCACGTCCCCGCCGGGCAGCGGGAGGCGTACCTGGTCTCCATCCCGCGTGACCTGCTGGTCGCCATCCCGCCCGCGAACGGCTTCGGCGGTGGTCAAGACAAGATCAATGCCGCGTACGAGCACGGCGGCGGCGGGCAGGCCGGCGCCCAACTGCTCTCCGCCACCCTGCACCGGCTCACCGGCATCCGGTTCGACGGCGCTGCGCTGATCGACTTCTCCGGCTTCCGGAAGGTCATCGACCTGCTCGGCGGGGTGGAGATGTGCGTGGACACCGAGGTCCGCTCGATCCACACCAACCGGGTCTTCCCCACCGGCTGCCAGCAGATGGACGGCGCGCAGGCGCTCGACTACGTCCGACAGCGCTACGACCTGCCCGGCGGTGACTACGACCGGCAGCACCACCAGCAGCAACTGCTCAGGGCGATGTTGGACAGCGCCGGCAGGGCGGACCTGCGGAGCAACCCCGTCAAACTGGACCAGGTGCTCCGGGCGGTCGGTGGCTCGTTGACCATGGACACCAACGGCGTACCCCTGGAAGACCTGCTCCTCGCGCTGCGCGCGCTGCCGCCCGACGGCATGCGCGGCGTCCAGGTGCCCTCCTCGCCGCAGACCATCGACGAGGTCTCGTACGTGGTGCTGGACAACGGCGGCAACGGGCTGTTCGAGGCGCTGCGCGACACCCGGGTGCCGGCCTGGGCGCAGGCCAACCCCCGCTGGGTGACCCGGTTGTGACGGTGCCGACGGCCCGGTCGGTGTCGAACCGGGCCACGAGGATCTAGTGTTGCTTCCTGTGTTCGGACCCCAGGTTCCCACAGTGCCCGTGACCGAGATCGCCGACGAGACCTACCTGCTGGATGTGCGGGAGGACGACGAGTGGGCGGCCGGCCACGCGCCCACCGCTCACCACCTGCCGATGATGCAGCTGCCGGCCCGGCTGGCCGAGGTGCCCACCGACCGGGAGGTGGCGGTCGTCTGCCGTTCCGGCGGGCGTTCCGCCCAGGTCGTCGCCTACCTGATCAACAACGGTTGGGAGCAGGTGCGCAACGCCGACGGCGGGATGCGCCAGTGGGCTGCGGTCGGCCGACCGGTGGTCGACGCGAACGGGCAGCCCGGCCAGGTCATCTGAGGCCGGCGCAATGGGCGGGCCACTGGTCTTCGCGCATCGCGGCGCCTCGTTCGACCTACCCGAGCACACCCTCGCCGCGTACCTGCGCGCCCTCGACGAGGGCGCCGACGGCCTGGAGTGCGACGTCCGGCTGACCCGGGACGGGCACCTGGTCTGTGTGCACGACCGACGACTGGACCGCACCAGCAACGGTCGCGGTCTGGTCAGCGCGCGTACGCTCGCCGAACTGGACGCCCTGGACTTCGGCTCGTGGCACCCGGGCGGTGCCCCGGGCGGTGATCTGCCGCCTGACGAGTCACACACCCGGCTGCTGACCCTGGCCCGACTCCTGGACGCGGTGCTCGCCGCCGGGCGGCCGGTCCGACTGCTGGTGGAGACGAAGCACCCGTCCCGCTACGGCTCGAACGTGGAACGGCGGCTGGTCAGCCTGCTGCGCCGGTACGGGCTGGCCGACCCCGCGCCGGACGACCCGGTGCAGGTCACCGTCATGTCGTTCTCCCCGCTGGCGGTCCGTCGGGTGCGTGAGCTGGCCCCGACGCTGCCCACCGTGCTGTTGCTGGAGGTGCTGCCGCGCTGGCTGCGGTTGGGTCGGCTGCCGTTCGGCACCCGGATCGCCGGGCCGGGCATCGGCCTGGTCCGGGGTCGCCCGCAGTTGCTGCCCGCGCTACGCGCGGCCGGCAACCAGGTGTACGTCTGGACGATCAACGAGCCGACCGACCTGGAGCTGGTGCTGGCCGCGGGGGTGGACGGGATCATCACCGACCGGCCCGCGTACGCCCTCGCCCGGCTGGACCGCTGACCCATCGACCGGGCGGGGGTGCCCAAAACCGGGTCGGCGGGGCAGACTCGGCACATGCCGGAGCGTATCGATTTCCCCGCTCTCCTCGCCGGCCACACCGTCGTGATCGAGATGATCAACTCTGGGGACGCGGGCGTGCCGGTCCTCACCCAACTGCTCCGGGTGGCCCAGCCGGCGCTCGGCGCCACCGGGATGGCGTTCGTCGAGTTCGGTCCCACCGGCGGTCGCGTCATCGCCGCGACCGGCGCGGCGGAGTGGGCCCTGGGTCGACCACTGGCGGTCGACGACCCGGACACCGTGTGCCTGCTCACCGGACCACGGGTACGCCAGGCGCGGGTGAGTGACCTCAACGGCAAGCTGGCCGCCGAACTGGCCGGCAGCGGCCTGCGCCGGATGGTCGTCTCCCGGGCCGAGATCGGCGGTCACACCGTCGGCAGCCTGCACGCGCTGTACCCGGGCGACGACGAGCCGGGTGCCGAGCAGCAGGGGGTGATCGCCTACCTCGCCTCCTGTGTCGGGCACATGTACGGCGACCAGAGTGGCCTGCCGGTGCACGGCGACGGCCCGGTGGTGGCGGCCCTCGCCGACGGGTTGGCCGTCGTCGACCGGGACGGGCACGTCCGGCTCTGGAACCCGGCCGCCGCCCAGGTCACCGGCCGGACGGTCGAGCAGTCGCTGAGCCGCCCGTTGCCGTTCCCGCTGCCACCCTCCGGGCAGGTTCGGGACCATCGGATGCCGGACGGCCGCTGGCTGCGGATCACCTCCGGCGACCTGCCCGGCCCGGGAACGTTACGGGTGGTCACCTTCCGCGACATCACCGACCAGCAGCGCCGCGACCACGACCGCGAACTGTTCGTCGCGGTGACCAGCCACGAACTGCGCACCCCGGTCACCGTCATCAAGGGGTACGCGGACACCCTCACCGACCACTGGGAGTCGCTGACCGACGTCGACCGACGGCAGGCGGCCCGGGTGATCGGGCAACGCGCCAACGAGCTGGCCCGGCTGGTCGACCGTCTGCTCAGCTCGGCGGCCGAGGTGGGGCCGGGCGACGACCCTCCCACCCCGTTCGACCTCGGTGAGGCGCTGCGCTCCGCCGTCGTCGACCTGCCGGCCGAGCTGCGCCGCCGGCTGGTGCTCCGCCTTCCGAGCGACCTGCCCAAGGCGCTCGGTCACCGGCCCAGCCTGGCCACGGTGCTGACCGAGTTGACGACGAACGCCGGTAAGTACTCGGCACCTGATTCTCCCATCGAGATCACCGCCTCTGGCGACGGTCATCTGGTGGCGTTCCGGGTCAGCGACCAGGGCATCGGCATCCGACCCGAGCACGTGGAACGGGCGTTCGACAGGTTCTGGCAGGGCGAGTCCGGCGACCGGCGCGGCTATCCCGGAGCCGGGCTCGGGCTCTATCTCGTCCGCCGGATCGTTGAACAACAGAATGGATGGGTATCCCTACGTCCGAGGACCGGCGGCGGTACGGTCGCAGAGGTGCGGCTACCGCGCGGTTGACCAGGGGTGGCGCGACGTGGAGGCGACGGTGGCAGCGGCAACGAGGGATCGGGCCTGGTGCGTGGTGGTTCCTCACCACCCGGGCGGGGCACGGCTGGCCCGACACCGGCTCGCCGCCGAGCTGACGGATGTCGTACCCCCGACGATCCTCGCGGACCTGATCGCGGTGCTCGCGGAGCTGGTGGGCAACGCGGTGCGGCACGCCAGACCGCTGCCCGGCGACGTCATCAGGGTTGCCTGGCAACTGCGGCCCTCGGCCGAGGGCACACTGATCCAGCTTCGGGTCACCGACGGCGGCAGCGCGAGCACCGGGCCACGGCTCCGGACGGCCAGCCCCGATGCGGCGGACGGGCGCGGCCTGCACATCGTGGCCGGCCTGGCGACCCGTTGGGGCGTCGAGCACGACGGCATGGGCCAGCGCGTCTGGGCGGAGTTCGACAGGGTGCCGACACCCCGACCCGACCTGGTGCCGGCGGGCTGAGGACGACTCGGGCGGGTCCCGGTCACGGCGAGCCGCTCGAAGCTCTAGGCTGTGACGCCGTGAGTAAGCGTCGAAAGAGCCAGCGCGCCGCCGCCGACACCACCCCTCGTCGCGACAAGGTGCGAGACGTCTTCGTGCCGCGTCCGTTCGACGGGCTGGTCGACGAGTCCGAGTGGATCGCGCTGCGCGAGTTGGTGCCCGCCGCCTCCGCCCCGCTGCGGCTGGCGCCCGCCCTGGTCGACGAATTCGGCGACCGGACGGCGACGCTCGCCACGGTGCTGCCCATGGCCGCCCCGGCGATCACCAAGCCGGACGGCCGGGTGCTGATCGGCCTCCAGCGCCACCAGCAGTCCGGTGACGTGTCGCGGGATCTGGCCGACGCGTTGCTCAGCGCGCTGCGTGCCGAGCCGGGCGGCCAGGTGGCAGTGGCGCCACTGCCCGGCCCCGGGCCCCGGCTGCAGGACATCCTCGTGGACGGTCCGCTGGACATCACCATGCACGACGGTTTCGACTTCTGGCTCGACCCCGGGGCCGCCGACGATCCGACCGTCCAGGCGTCGCTGGAGCGGGCGAACGCGGCCATCTACCCAACGGTCCGGCTGACCGCGGCGAAGGCCGCGTACTGGTGTCAGGTCCCGGAGAAGGCCCACGTGCGCTGGGTGCTGCCGGACGACGAGGACGCCGCCCTGGACGCGCTGGCCCGACTCGGCGCGGCCGGCACGTTGACGCTCGGCGAGCAGACCAAGTTCGCCGGCATGTTCCGCGCGCACGGTCGACTCGTGCCGGTCTGGGACCTGCCGGAGGAGACCCCGGCCGCCGAGTGGGAGGAGCCGGTGGCGCAGTTCGCCAAGCGGTACGCCGAGGCGCTCACCGTCACCGACCCACTCGACGCCGCCGGCCGGCGGGCCCGTCAGGGGCTGCTCGGCCGCCAGCTCACCCTGCGCTGAGCCGGGGACGACAGCGCCCCCGCGCGGCGGGCGCTGTCGTCCACTCAGCCGCGCGGCGGCGGCTGCGCTCGTCGCGTGCTCAGCCGGCGACGGGTAGCGGGTCCCGGGTGATCGGGCAGGACATGCAGCGCGGTCCGCCCCGACCGGAGCCCAACTCGGAGCCGGCGATCGGGATCACCTCGATGCCGGCCCGCTCCAGTTGGGCGTTGGTCGCCGTGTTGCGCTCGTAGCCGACGCAGAGCCGGGGGGCCAGCGCGAGGGTGTTGTTGCCGTCGTCCCACTGCTCGCGCTCCGCGGTGACCGGATCCAGGCCGGTGTCGATGACCCGGAGCAGGTCGAGGTCCATCGCGTCGGCGGCGGCCCGCAGGAACGGTGCCGGCCCGTCCACCCGCGGGTCCTCGCCGTCCCCGCCGGCGATCACCGTGTACGCGGACAGCGTGCTGGCGATGTTGGGGTACATCAGGACGGCGTCCACGTCGACCATCGTGCACACGGTGTCCAGGTGCATGGTGGCGCGTTTCTGGGCGATCGGCACCACCAGGATGGTGTGGGCCAGGCCGGCGGCGAAGACCTGCCGACCGAGGCGTTCCGCGCCGGCCGGGGTCGTCCGCTCACCCACCCCGACCGCCAGTACGCCGGGTGCGAGCAGCAGCACGTCCCCGCCCTCCAGGTGCTCAAGGCTGGGGCGGTAGACGAACTCGGTGCCGGCGAACCGGGGGTGGTGGCGGTAGATGGCGTCGGTCAGTGTGGTCTCGCGGCGGCGGGCCGGCATGGCCAGGCTGGTGACGCCGACCCGGTCGCCGATCCACAGCGACGAGTCGCGGGTGAAGAGCAGGTTGGGCAACGGGTCGATGACGAAGTCGTGTCGGTCCATCAGCGTGTAGACCAGCCCACCGGGCCGCTCGGAGCTGATCCGCAACTCCTCGTGGGCCAGCCCGGCGGTGAGCACGTCGGCCAGCGCGGCCGGGTCCAGGTAGGAGAGGTGGTCGGCGACGCGGGCGCGCAGCGTGTCGCCGAGCCGCCGGGAGCGCAGCACCTGCTCGGTGAGTTCGGCCCGGGCGTCCGCGACGGCCAGCGTCTCGGCCAGCAGGGTGGCCAGGTAGAGCACCTCGACGCCGCGTTCGCGCAGGGCGGCGGCGAACGCGTCGTGCTCTTCCTGGGCGCGCTCCACCCAGGGGATCGCGTCGAACAGGAGCGAGTCGTTGTTGCGCGGGGTGAGCCGGGCCAGTTCGGGGCCGGGCCGGTGCAGCAGTACGGTGCCGAGCCGGCCGACTTCACTGTCGACGTAGTGGGTCACTCCCGCAGCGTAGGGCAGGGTTTAGCGGCATCCGAGAAAAGAACTGTGGATGAATATGGCATTCATCCACAGTCACTCCGGCGCTCCGGCTTGCAAAACACCGGTAGTGGCAACGTAGGGTAGTGAGGACATAACTTCGAGGGACCTTTTGCCGGAGGTCGCGATGACTGTCTTTCCCGCACGACGAGCCGTACCGTCCGCTCGGGCACTGCCGCCCGTCGCGGTGCCACACCCCCGCGTCGAGGCGCCGGGGGTTCTCGAACCGGTCCGTCCGACACCGCTCGAATGGGCCCGCCGCCGTCGTGCTGAGCGGGGTGCACGCCGCCTGGAGGCGGCCGGGGCACGGGCGTTGGGCCAACTCGACCACCTCGGGCCTTCCTGGCACGTGATCGAGTGGCCGCGCACCGACGTGACAGACGTCCTCGACCACGGTCAGGACGACCGAGCCGGGTTCCTCGCCATCGGGCCGAGTGGCCTCTTCGCCGTGACCATCGCCGACCACGGCCGGGCCCGGGTGCTCGTCGCCGGAGACGTGGTGCAGATCAACGGCAAGCGACCTCCGTACGTGGCCGAGTCCCGCCGGGACGCCAAGCGGGCCAGCAAGGCCCTCTCCGAGGCGGTGGGGCTTCCCGTTCCGGTGACACCGGTGCTGACCTTCGTCGGTTCGGGCGTGATCAGCGTCTACGGCCTTCCGAAGGACTGCCTGATGGCCACCCACCGGGAACTGGACCGGCTGCTCGTGGCCGGCGGCAGCCGGATCAGCCCTGCCACCGCCGAGAAGCTTTCCCGGGTCGCGCAGCACCCGGGCACCTGGCTGAACGGCACGTACCGTCCAACCGCCGACTACCGGTGGTACGACGAGGGCCGAACGGCCGCTGACAAGCCGGCCCACCGCCGGTAACGTCACCGGCGACGCCACGCGGCTCCGGTCCCCCCGTTCACCTCACCGGTCTCCGCGCCGTCACCGGTCGCTGCGGTTCACGCTGCGCGCCCCGGTGACCCGGTGCGCTCGGTGATTCCGTCGGCGACCCGCTAGCGTGGACAGTCGATCGGTGCACATAGGAGGCGCGGTGGCCCACGTCGAACTTTCGCTCTCGGAAGCGTTCGTGCCGGCGGTGCGGGCCTCGACAGAGCCGGAGTCCGACAATGTCGGCCAATGGTCGTCGACAGTCTCCCGGGCCGACGAGCCGTGCCTGCTGATCGACGCCGACACCCGGGTGGTGGCGATCTCCACGGCCGGTTGCGAACTGCTCTGCCTCGGTGAGCCGGCCGGGCTGATCGGTCGACCGTTGCTCGATGGCGGGCTGCGCCTGCTCGACTTCACCGCCAACCGCGGCGAGCTGACCGAAGCCGAGATCGACAAGATTCCGCCCCTGCTGGCGCTCTCCTCCGGCCGACTCGCCCGGGGGCTACTCAGGGTGCAGGCCGCCTCCGTGAACAGCTCCGACGCGACAGTTGACGCGATCTCCACCCCGGTGCTCACCGACGGCACCGTCGCCGGCTCACTCACCTTCTTCTCCGAGGTCTGACCTGCGGCGCAGTGTGTCCTTCGCCGCACGCGGCGTTGCCGGGGCGGGTTTGCGCGAAGGCCGTAGGGTGCCCTCATGCTCGATATCGCTCTGCTGCCGGGGGAATACGCTGTGTGCCGGCTGGCTCCCGGCAACACCCTGCCGTACGCGCTGTCGAGCGGGCTGCGCGGCGCGGACGTGGTGACCGTGAGCTGGACCTCCGACGGGATCTCCGTGATCTGCCCGACCGAGCGGGCGCCGGCACAGGCCGTGGTGGAGACGACCTGGCGCTGCCTACGGGTCACCGCCCCGGTGACGCTGGCCGGCACCGGCAGTCTGGCCGCGCTGGTCGACCCGCTCGCCGAGGCCCGGGTCAGTGCCGTCACGTTCTCCACGTTCGACACCGACTATCTGCTGGTGCCGACCGTCCGGTTGACCGAGGGCACGGCCGCGCTCCAGCGCGCCGGGCATCGCGTCACCGGCTGACCTTCACCCGACCGGCCGCTCACCCTACGATGGGCTCGGCCACCCCGGCCGCGAAGAATTCTCCGATGTCCCGAGGATCGGCCCGTGCCGTTCACCCCGCCCCCGCCCGCGTCCCCCGCACCGCGGTCGACGATCCACCCCGCACCGGCGGCTCCTGGCCGGGCAGTCGATCGCGTTCCGGCGCGGAGCCTCGCCCGAGTCCTGCCGATGGCGCTCGCCGTCGCGGCGCTGGCCGGCTGTGGCGCCCCACCCGGGCTGGGGGAGCCGACGAGCGTTCCCACCCACACCGCAGCCCCGACACCGTCCGCCCCGAGCACCGCACCGGCCACCCCGCCGACCACCGCCCCGTCTCTCGGCACTGTCACGCCCACCCCGGACGCCGGATTGGTCGCGACGGCCTGCCGCAACGGGCCGACCGGCCAGCGGGTGCTGCAACTGTTGCGCGGCAGGGCCGGAGTGCTGCCGGCGAACGTCCGGGTCCAGGTCCGCACCGGGCCGCTCTGCGCCGGCGACTGGCAGTTCACAGTGCTGACGGTGACCGGGCACGAGGAACTCCAGGTGGTCACCCGGGGCGAGCCCGGTTCCCCGGTGCTGGTCACCGCCGGCACTGACGTCTGCACCATCGAGGTACGCGCCACCAGTCCGGCCGGGATTCGCGCCCTCGCCTGCGACGCCGGCCCGGCCAACGGGCCGGGTGCGTAGGCTGATCGGCATGCCGGGAACACCGCCGACACGTTTCGTCTTCCTCGGGCCGGAAGGCACCTTCGCCGAGCAGGCGCTGCGCTCGATACCCGCCGCCGAGCGCGGCGCCCGTACGCCCGCTCGCAGCGTCGGAGAGGCGCTGGACAGCGTCCGCGCCGGCGACGCCGACGCCGCGCTGGTGCCACTGGAGAACTCGATCGGCGGGGCGGTGGGCGTCACGCTGGACGAGATGGCCGAGGGCGAGCCGCTGGTGATCACCCGGGAGGTGATCCTGTCGGTGGAGTTCGTGCTCGCCGCGCGGCCCGACACCCCGCTGACCTCGATCCGCACCGTGGCGGCCCATCCACAGGCGTCCACCCAGTGCCGGGGCTGGTTGCGCAACCACCTGCCCGACGCCGTGGTGGTCGACGTGCTCTCCAACGGCGCGGCGGCCGCCGGTGCCGGCACTGGCGAGTACGACGCGGCGATCTGCGCACCGATCGGAGCCTCCCGGCACCGACTCACCACACTCGCCGACAAGATCGCCGACCACCCCGACGCGGTGACCCGGTTCGCGCTGGTGTCCCGCCCCGGGCCGCCACCCCCGCCGACCGGTGACGACCTCACCTCGCTCGCGGTCTTCATCGCCCACGACCGGGTCGGCGCGCTGCTGTCCGTGCTGATGGAGTTGGCCGTCCGTGGGGTCAACCTGACCCGGATCGAATCCCGGCCGACCGGCGAGGCGTTGGGCCGCTACGTCTTCTTCCTGGACTGCACCGGCCACGTCGCCGACGTACGCCTGGGCGAGGCGTTGCAGGGGCTCCGCAGGGTCTGTGCCGACGTGCGCTTCCTGGGCTCCTACCCCCGGCACCGGTGGGCCGAGGCAGGCGAACGCCCGGTGCCCGCGCCGGCGGGCCTCTCCGACGTCGACTACGCCGACGCGGCGGCCTGGTTGGCCCGCCTGCGTACGGGCGAGTTGACCTGACCGGCGCGGAGCGCCCCCGAGGGAACGGGAGCGCCCGCGCCGCCGCGGTCAGCTCGACGGATCAGGTGCGCGTCGCGCGACTGTCGATCAGCTCAGCAGACCGCCGAGCAGACCGCCCTCCTGCTGCTGCTGGCCACTGCCCAGGACCGGTGGCTCCTCGGACGGCTGCACCACCACGAAGCCCTGACCGGCGAAGCTCATGGTGAACGACTCACCGGTGCGGCGCCCCAGCAGAGTGCCGAGGCCGAGCTGCTCGGCCCGGTGGTAGCCGGTCTGGAGGTTGGCCGACCAGCAGACCGCGGCCTGGGGGTCGACGTACGTCGGAGCGTCCACGTTCAGCACGACCGGGGTGCCCTTGGTGGTGATGGCGATCCGCCCGTAGCCGCTGAACACACAGTTGAAGAGGCCGGACGAGGACGCCATCCCGGCGCCGCCGACCATCCTGATGTCGTACTGGAGGGTGGAGTCGAAGGCGAGCACGCTGCTGCCGTTGATGGAAAGGGCGTCGCCCGGCTCCAGGTCGATGATGTGCACGTCCTTGGCCAGCTCGGCGAGGAAGACGTCACCCTGCCCGGTGACCTTCATCAGCGGGACGCCCTCGCCGGTGAGCTTCTGCTTGAGAAACTTGCCGAGCCCACCTGAACCCAACGCCTGGAACTGCACATTCCCCTGGTAGGCGACCATCGACCCGACCCGGGCCATCGCCTCGCCGTTGAGCTCGATCTTCAACATCTTGGAGTTCTGCAACCGCATGCCGGGCTGCGCGGACTCCTTCTCCAGATTCTCCGCGGAGAACAGCTCGCTGCGCATGAAAGGGCCTCCTGAATAGGGTCGCGTTCGCTGCACCGACGGTAGGCGACCTCGGCAAGCACCGGCCGTCGGACGGGCGGCCAGGCGCGTTCGTGTGGCGCGGGTGGGCGGACGTCGAGCGGCGGGGCTCAGCCCCAGCCGAGCGCGTGCAACCGGGCGTCGTCGATGCCGAAGTGGTGGGCGATCTCGTGCACCACCGTCACCGCCACCTCGTCGATGACGTCGTCGTCGTTGTCGCAGATCCGCAGGATCGGACGGCGGTAGATGAAGATCCGGTCGGGCAGCACACCGGAATAGCCCCAACCGCGGTCGGTGAGCGCGTGCCCCTCGTAGAGGCCCAGCAGGTCGACCTCTCCCGGTGGTGGGTCGTCCTCGACCAGGATCACCACGTTGTTCATCAGGCCGAGTAGTTCTTCGGGCACCTCGTCGAGGGCTTCGCCGACCAACTCCTCGAAGCGCTCACGGCTCATCTCCACCGGCACCTCGCCCATTGTGCCCGACGCGGGGGCACGTGGCCCGGTAGTGCTGGACGACGGTGACTGTCGTCCGCACATGCACGGAAGAAGCGACCACCCGGAACCGGGCGGAGGCTCCTTCCGTGGACGTACGGTGTGGGCCGGCTGGCTCAGGCAGCCAGGCGGGCGTTGAGGGTGATCTCGGCGCCCGGCGAGAGCAGGCGGGAGATCGGGCAGTTGGCCTTGGCGGCCTCGGCGAGCTTCTGGAACTCCGCCTCGTCGATCCCCGGGACCTGGCCGACCGTCTCCAGGTCGATCCGGGTCACGGTCATGCCGGCGTCGGTCTTGTCCAGGTGCACCTTGGCTGTGGTCTCGACCGAGGTGGCCGTCGAGCCCGCGTCGGCAAGCGCCTTGGAGAACGCCATCGAGAAGCAGCCGGCGTGCGCGGCGGCGATCAACTCCTCGGGGTTGGTGCCCTCACCCTCCTCGAAGCGCGACTTGAAGGAGTAGTTGCCGGACAGGCCGCCCTTACCGGTGCGCACGGTGCCCGCGCCCTCGGTGAGATTGCCCTGCCATTGTGCTGAAGCGGTACGGATAGGCATGGGGCAAACGCTAGCGGAAAGGCGACCATCGGGCGACAGACCGGCGCGCGTGCCAGCCCTGCGATCCCTGTCACCACCAGCTTGCTGTGCCATGATGCGACCCAGGTCCGTGACCGGCGGAAGGGTGGCCGATGTCCGAGGAGCTTCCGATCCCGCGGCAGGGCGACCGCTCCGAGGCCCCGGCGGTGATCGAGTGGGGTGCCGACGAGCCGGCCCCGCGACGCCGCTTCGCCTGGTCCCTGGCCCACCTCGCGCAGGATCCCCGGCTGCCCCTGCTGCTCGCCGGTCTGGGCGCGGTGGCCGCGATCGCCTCGCTCGTCGGTGAGTGGCTGGTGATGAGCCTGCCGAACGGTGGGCCCGAGGGCAACACGACGATCGAGGTGCCCGCCGGGGTGTCCGAGGTCGGTGGCTTCGGGGTCGGCTACCTGGTCGGGCTTATCGCCCTCGTCTGCGCCGTGGCGCTGACGTTGCGCGGCACGGCGGCCGTACGGCCGAACGCCCGGCTGGCGGGCCTCACCCTGGCCGGCGCCCTGCTGGTGCTGCTGGTGGCCGCCACGGCGGGCCTCGACAACCCCGGTCAGCGAAACTTCTTCTACTCGCTCGAGGACGGCTTTCGGATCGAGTACGGCCGCGGGCTGGTGATGGCGTTCGTCGCCTGTGTGCTGTTCGCTGCCGCCCTGCGGCTGACTCCCGCCGCACCCCCCGGCGTGTTCGGCGGCCCACCGGACGATGACCGGCCCGGCGACGCGCCAGCACCGCGCCCCTGGCGCCGTCGCCGGGACCCCGACCCGATCGAGGACGGCCTTCCGTCTCCGGCCGACCTGACGGTCACCCCCGCCGCCCCCTTCGCCCGCCCTGACTCCCAGCCCTGACCGGCTCCCTTCACCCGCCCACCGCCCGGGAGCGGGTGGGAGTTGGCGTCCGATTCGCCTGGAAGTCATGGATGCGACCCGTTCCGCGAGGTACGGTTGCTGACCCGCCGTCACTCCGAGACTCGGGTTCCCTGACCCTGGCGGTGCGACGGCGGCGGGCGAAGGAGGAACCATGACCCGCCCGGGACTGCCCAAGTTGATCGCGACCGACCTCGACGGGACGCTGGTCCGCAGCGATGACACCGTCTCCGCGTACACCCATGGGGTGCTCGACCGGGTGCGCGCCGCCGGAATCCCGGTGGTCGGCGCGACCGGACGCGGCCCTCGGTTGACCGAGTTGACCCGCAACGACATCCGCGCCGCCGACTTCCTGGTGATGGCCGGCGGTGGACGGGTGGTCGACCAGAGCGACCCGAGCGGCCCGGTGGTGCTCCGCGACGAGCGGCTGCCCGCCGAGGTTCTGGCTCGGCTCCTCGCCGATCTGGAGGCGGAGGTCGGCCCGCTGACCGTGATGGTCGAGGCGTCCGACGAGCACGACGCCCCGCTGTGGGGCGACTACCACGAAAGCTGGCCGTACCAGGACCGCTTCGAGGCGCGCACCCGCGACGAGTGCCTCGCCTGCGACGTGATCAAGGCGTTTGCCCGGACCGCCGACCATCACGTGGACGAGCTGCTGGAGGTGGCCCGCAGGATCGTCCCGCCGCAGGTCGCCACACTCACCCAGGCCGGGCTCGGCTTCATCGAGATCTGCCCGCCCGGCGTGGACAAGGCGACCGGGTTGACAGTGGTGGCGCAGACCCTCGGGGTCGACCCGGCCGATGTGCTGGTCTTCGGTGACATGCCCAACGACCTGCCGATGTTCGAGTGGGCCGGCTGGTCGCGGGTGGCCGTGGCCAACGCGCACCCCGAGTTGCGTGCCGTCGCCGACGAGGTGACCTTGCGCAACGACGACGACGGGGTGGCGGTGTATCTGGACCGGCTACTGTCCCGGTAATGGGAGACACACCCCGCCTCATCGCCACCGACATCGACGGCACGCTGATCCGCGACGACCACACCGTCAGCCCACGCACCGCCGACCTGCTCGCGCGGATCTCCGCGCAAGGCACGCCGGTCGTTCTGGTCACCGGCCGTCCGGTCCGCTGGCTCAAAATGGTGTACGACCAGCTCGCCCGACCGCTGCCGGCGGTGTGCGCCAACGGTGCCGTGGTCTACGACCCGTTCTCCGACGAGGTGGTGCGGGCTGACCCGCTCGCCCCGCACCACCTGGCCGAGGTGGCCCGGAGGCTACGGGCCGAGGTGCCCGGAATCAGCTTCGCCGTGGAGATCCTGGACAGCCGGGAGATGCGGCACGAGGAGCACTACCCCCTGCGCTGGGACGCCGACGCCAGCGGCATCCGACCGGTCGAGACGCCGGAGGAGTTGCTCTCCGTCCCGGCGGTGAAGCTCCTCGCCCGAGCCGGCGAGCAGGACCCGGATGTCTTCGCCGAGCTGATCGCCACGGCGGTGGCGGGGTTGGCCGAGGCCACGCACTCGTCGTCCTCCGGGCTGGTGGAGATCTCGGCGGCCGGCGTGACCAAGGCGGCGGGGCTGGCCTGGTACTGCGACCAGGTCGGGGTGGCCGCGGCGGACGTGCTGGCCTTCGGCGACATGCCGAACGACGTGCCGATGCTGACCTGGGCCGGGCGTGGTGTGGCGGTGGCCAACGCGCACCGCGCCGTCCTGGCGGTCGCCGACGACGTGACGACGGCGAACACCGAGGACGGCGTGGCGGCGTACCTGGAGAAGATCTTCGGGGTGGACTGAGGTCAGAGGTACTGACCGGTGTTGTGGCCCTCGCCGCCGCCCGGCTGGCCGATGCCCGGCATCCCGGGGACGACCCCACCGGGGCCGCTGGGCAGCGCCTGCCGGCCGCCGCGCATCTGCTCCAGCTGCACCCGGGCGGCCATCTGCTGGGCCACCAGGGCCGCCTGGATGCCGTGGAACAGGCCCTCCAGCCAGCCGACGAGCTGGGCGTGCGCGATCCGCAGCTCGCTCTCGCTGGGGGCCTTGTCCTCGGCGAAGGGCAGCGAGATGCGCTCCAGCTCGTCGCGAAGCTCGGGGGCGAGGCCCTCCTTGAGCTCGACGATCGACCGCTCGTGAATCTCCCGCATCCGGCTGCGGCTGGCGTCGTCGAGAGGTGCGGCCTTCACCTCCTCCAGCAACTGCTTGATCATGCTGCCGATCCGCATCACCTTGGCCGGCTGTTCGACCAGGCGGGTCGGGTCCTCGCCCTGGCCCTCGTCGGTCTGCATCGTGCCGATCGGCCGGCCGTCCGGACCAACCACCACCACTGTGCCGGAGTGGCCGGAGTCGTCGGGGCCGGGCTCGTCGTTCTGTCCAGCGGAGCGCGCTTCGGTCATGGGGTCCATCTTTACCCAGCGGGCGCGACCCATGCCGCCCGGGACCGACTACCGGGGCCGAACCACCCGGGCGGGGCGCGCTACCGTCGCGCCATGCCTGTCGACCCGCGCGCCGTGTTGACCCGGCCCGCCCCCGAGCCCGACCGGACGGTGGCGTACGGGGACCACCCGGATCAGGTGGCCGATCTGCGCCTTCCGGCGGGTACCGGGCCGGCCCGGCCGCTGGTCGTCGTCCTGCACGGCGGCTTCTGGCGGGCCGAGTACGACCGACGGCACACCGGCCCGCTGGCCGCAGCCCTCGCCGCCGACGGCTGCCCGGTGGCGCAGCTGGAATACCGCCGCACCGGGCAGCCCGGAGGCGGCTGGCCGGGCACCCTCACCGACGTACTGACCGGGGTGGCCGAGCTGCCGGCGCTGGCGGCCGAGGCGCTGCCCGGCCGGGTGAGCCTGGCCGCGCCGATCCTGGTCGGGCACTCCGCCGGCGGCCACCTGGCGCTGTACGTGGCGGGCACCGCACCGGCGACGGTGGGCGGAGTGCTCGCCCTGGCCCCGGTGGCCGATCTGGGCGAGGCGTACCGGCGGGATCTGGACTCGGGCGCGGTCGCCGCGCTGCTCGGCGGCGGCCCGGCGCACGTCCCGGACCGGTACGCGGCGGCGGATCCACGAATGTTGGTACCGATACGAACACGCACAGTAGTCGTTCATGGCTCTGACGATCATCAGGTTCCAGTGGAGATGAGCCAGGATTTTGTCGCGGAGGCACGTGCCGCGGGTTCCGATATCTCCCTTGTTGAACTGCCCGGATGCGAGCATTTCGGGCTGATCGACCCGGAGGCCGTCGCCTGGCCTCAGGTCCTTGCCGTGTTGCGGTCCCTGCACGATGATCACTAGCCATTGACGCAGCGTCGCGGACCAGGTAGAACGCCGTTGGGGCGGTGTTCGGCCCTGCAACGCTTCCCTGGAAGGAACTCGGTGTCGCAGATGAATCGCAGGCGGGCGCTCCAACTGTTGGCCGCGCTCGGAACCACCGGGTTCGTCGCCGCGTGCGGCTCAGACGGTGACGCCGAGCCGGCCGCCGACCGGGGCCCGATCAAGATCGGTTTGATCACGCCGCAGGCCGGTGGTTTCAAGAGCATCGGCGATGACATCACCAATGGCTTCCAGCTCTTCCTCGACCTGCACGACCAGCGGCTGGGCGGCCATTCGGTGGAGCTGCTGACCGCCGACGAGGGCGACACCGCCAAGACGGGCAAGGCTGCCGTCGAGGGCCTGCTCAAGCAGGGCGTGCTGGCACTCACCGGCGTGGTCAACTCGGCGGTGATGGTCGGCATCCGGGACACCGTTGAGCAGGCCCGGGTCCCGCTGATCGGCTCCAACGCCTCACCGAGCAGCCTGCAGAGCGTCTTCTACATCTGGCGGACCTCGTACGTGCTCGACGAGGCCGGCAAGGCGCTCGGCCGCTACCTGCGCGACCAGCTGCCGGCGAACGGCCGCGTCGCGATCATCATGCCGGAGAACGTCGGCAGCCCGGACGTCGTCCGCGGCTTCCGGGAGGACTTCGGCACGAACGACCCCCGGATCCGCGACGCGGTGACCTACACCAGCGCCACCTCCAACCCCGGCAAGACGACGTACGCCTCGGACATCAGCAGGGCGCTGGCCAAGAAGCCCACAGCGGTCTTCTGCTTCTTCGCCGGAGCGGCGGCGGTGGAGTTCATCAAGCAGCTGCGCGAGAAGTTCGCCGGGCCGATCTACGCACCCGGCTTCCTCACCGAGGGCGCGGTGCTGGAGAACCTGAAGGACAACGCGCTGGGCATCCAGACCGCGCTGAACTACTCGGCCGACCTGAACAACACGTCGAACCGGGTCTTCGCCTCGGCGTACCGCAAGAAGTACCAGGTCACCCCCACCACGTACGCGATGGCGTCGTACGACGCGGCGCAGGTGCTCGACCAGGCCATCCAGCTGACCGGTGGGAAGCCCACGCCGCAGCAGGTCAACCTGGCCCTGGGAAAGATCGGCCAGATCGACAGCCCGCGCGGCATCTGGCAGTTCAACCAGCCGCGTACCCCGCAGCAGAAGTGGTACCTGCGCGAGGTGCAGCGCGACGGTCAGGTCATGTCGAACGTGCTGATCAACGAGCTGGCCACGCTGGGCTGAACGCCCACCCGGAGCACGGTTCGGGGCCGGTCTCCCAGTGGGAGGCCGGCCCCGGCACGTTCGCGGGTCAGTGCCGCAGCTCGGCGATGCAGCACTTCACGCTGCCGCCGCCCTTCTTCAGCTCGGCCAGCTCAACCGGGACCGGGGTGTACCCGGCCGCCTTGAGCTTGCCGGCCAGGCGGGTGGCCTCGCTGTTGAGCACCACGTTCGCGCCGTCGCTGACCAGGTTGAGACCGAAGGCCATCGCGTCCTCGTCGTCGGCGATCACCGCGTCCGGGAAGAGCTGGGTGAGCACCCGCTGACTGGCCGCGGAGAACGCGCCCGGGAAGTAGACGACATTCGCGTCGTCGATGGCCGCGAGCGCCACGTCCAGGTGGTAGAAGCGGGGGTCGATCAGGCGCAGCGACACCACCGGACGGCCCAGCGCCTCCTGCGCCTCCGCGTGCGCCGGGATCTCGGTACGGAAGCCGTGCCCGGCCAGGATGAGCCCGCCGTGCGCCTCCGGCACGTACGCGAAGTCGCCCTCACCCTCGTTGGTCTCGCTGGGTGCGATGAACCGCCAGCCCTGCGCGTCGTAGAAGGCGTGGTGGGCGGCGGCCTCGGCGGCCCGCTGCTCGTGCTTGAACCGGGCGCCGTAGACGCTGCCGTCCACCACGAAGCCACCATTGGCGGCGTAGACCATGTCGGGCAGGCCCTGCTCGGCGGTGAGCAGGTGCACCTCGTGGCCGAGGCCGACAAGCGTCTCGCGCAGCCGGTCCCACTGCTTGACGGCCAGGGCCCGGTCGACCGGGGTGGTCACGTCCATCCACGGGTTGATCGCGTACTCGACCGCGAAGTACTCCGGCGAGCACATGAGATATGTCCGCTTTCGCGGGAAACGCTGCTGGTTCACGGTCACCAAGAGTAGGTACCGTAGAACTTTGAAAACAGCCACAAGCGTTGCTTCCCAGAGGCGGAACGTTGCAGATAGACGCGGTAGACCAGCGGATCATTGCGTTACTCGTCGCGGACGCCCGGGCGTCCTACGCCGACATCGGTGCCCGGGTGTCACTCTCCGCCCCGGCGGTCAAACGTCGCGTCGACCGACTGCGCGCCACCGGCGTGATCAGGGGATTCACGGCCGTCGTTGATCCGGCCGCCGTCGGCTGGACCACGGAGGCCTTCGTCGAGCTGTTCTGCGCCGGCCGGACCACCCCGGCGCAGATCGGCGTAGCCGCCCGCCGGCACCCCGAGGTGGTCGGCGCGTACACCGTCTCCGGGGAGGCGGACGCGCTCGTGCACCTGCGCGCCGCCGACATCGCCCACCTGGAGGCGGCACTGGAGCGGCTGCGTGCCGAGTCCTTCGTGACCTCCACCCGCAGCACCATCGTGCTCTCCCGGCTGGTCGAATCGCCCGGCGTCGGCCCGTCCGCCGGCACCTCTTGACCTCAACCCAGGTTGAGGAGATGGACTGGCCCCGAGTGGGCGAGGCAGCCCATCGGGGCCGAGGGGGCTGTCATGCGGGCGATCTGGTTACGTGAGTTCGGCGGGCCCGAGGTGCTGGTGCCCGGCCCCGCGCCGGACCCGGTCCCCGGTCCCGGCCAGGTGCTGATCGACGTCGCACACGCGAACATCACCTTCGTCGAGACCCAACTGCGCGCCGGTCACCCCGGCCCGTTCCGCATCACCCCACCGCTGATCCCCGGCAACGGCGTCGGCGGGGTGATCACCGCCGTCGGGCCGGACGTCGACCCGGCGCTGAGCGGGCAGCGGGTGGTCAGCGCCACCGGAGGTTCCGGCGGTTACGCCGAACGCGCGGCAGTGGACGCGTCGGCGACGATCGCGGTGCCGACCGGGTTGGCTCTGGACGAGGCGGTGGCACTGCTGGCCGACGGGCGGACCGCCACCATGCTGATCGAGGCGGTCGGCGTCCACCCCGGTGACCGGGTGCTGGTGGAGGCCGCTGCCGGCGGCGTCGGCAGCCTGTTGGTGCAACTCGCGGTCCGCGCCGGGGCACGGGTGATCGGCGTGGCCGGTGGGCGACGCAAGGTGGACCTGCTACCCGGCCTGGGCGCCGAGCTGGCCGTCGACTACCTGCTGCCCGAGTGGGCCGAGCAGGTCCGCGCCGCGGTGGGCGGGGTCGACGTGGTGCTCGACGGGGTCGGTGGCTCGGTGGCCCGGGCCGCCTTCGACCTGCTCCCGCCGGGCGGCCGGATGGTCAGCTTCGGGCTGGCGAGCGGGGAGTGGTCCCCGGTGTCGACGGAGGCCGCCACGGCACGGCAGGTCACCATGATCCGCCCGGACGTGCCACCGGCCCGGCTGCGGGCGTACACCGAACAGGCCCTGGCGGACGCGGCGGCCGGCCACCTGCGACCGCTCATCGGCCAACGCTTCCCACTGGAACGCGCCGCCGACGCGCACGCCGCCATCGAGGCGCGCGCGACGGTCGGCAAGACCCTGCTGGACGTGGCCTGATCGAACTCAGAGGTACATGCCGGTGCGGTGCTCCGACTCGTCGCGTCGGACCGGCTTGTCACCCTCACCGAAGAACCGCTTGCCACCGAACTCGCCGTGCAGACGGTCGTCCAACTCGTCGGCGAGACCGGTCATCACCTGCACGGCCAGCATCAGATGGGTCGCCTGGAAGTTGCGGCCGAACACCGGGATGGACGCCCACACCGTGTCGTCAGCGCAGTAGAGGCGGCCGATCGGCATCCGGTTCGTCAGTTCGGAGAGCTTGACGTAGAGCCGCTCGGTCGGCTCCACCTCGGTGAGCACCGGGGAGAAGACGTCCACCAGGGGCGGGTTGTCCCGCACGCGCACGAAGACCATCGCCGAGCCGGCGCGGATGGTGATGTCGCCGTCCGAGTCGATCTGCAACCGGTCGGTGTCCGACTTCAACATGGTGGAGACCACGGTTCGGACCCGATCGGCCAGGTCGAGCACGTCGTCCTGCTCGACCTGCGCGGCGGCCGCCTCGGCCAACGCCTCCTCCAGGTCCGCCTCGACGTCGGCGTCCGGACCGAACTCGCTGCGGGCGGTGCCCAGCGGTTCCACTGCCAACGGCTCGCCCTCGGCGTCGTGCACCAGATAGACGAGGAAGGCCGGGTGCGGAGCACCGTAGACGTCCCGCAGCGTGCGGGAGAGCAGGGTGGCGACCTGGGTCGACTCGGCCGTCGTGGCGTTCAGCCCGAAGGAACCGCCAGAGCCGGCGACCACCCCGGGCGGGGACCAACCGAGCGCGACCATGTCCGCCACCGCGCCCCGGTCCAGTCGGTAACCCGCCGGCAGAGCGGCGTTGCCGACCGCACGGGCGGACAACACCCGGTCCGCGTCCACGTCGACGCTGATCGAATAGACAGCGTCCCCGGTGCCGGAGGCGGTGGGGTCCAGGGTCAGGTCGAGGTGTGCGCCGACGGGAAGTTCCCGCAGGCGTACGGCGAGCGCGCGGGCGAACTCCCGCCACGCCTCGGTCACCTTCGCCCGCAGGTCGGTGGTGCTGGGCTCGTCGAGCAAGATCGATTCCGCCGGCTCAGTCGAAGCGCCGGGCAGCTCACCGTGCGGCGCCGAGGGGTGGTCAGCCGTCATGATCGCCTCCGTCCGTCACGATCACCCTACCCACGCCGCCCGTGGGTCGGATCAGCCCGGACCGGGATCGGACAGCGGCGGTCAGGGGGCCGTCGGGTCCGTGGGGTCGGCGCCCAGCTCGACCGGCCAGGCGCCCGCCAGCGCGCTGAGCCGGGCCGCGGCGTCCGCCGGGTCCGCGCCCCGGCCAACCGCCAACCCGAAGAGGTACGCGGTGACCGGCGCACCCGGACGCAGCACCTGGTGGGCGACGTCCCGGGCCAGATCCAGCACCGCCGGCACCGGCACCGCGGTCGGGTCCAGATCCAACTCGGCACACACCGCCGTGACCCAGTCGTCCATCACCGTCATCGCGCCCACTCCTCCGCCCGGCGTACGTCCTCGTCAGTGTCGCAGTCGAACCACGGCGGCGGGCCCTCGCCGGACCAGGCCACCTCCGACACGACGAGCCCCGCCAGCAACGCTCGGACCGGGGCCCCGGACAAGCTGCCGCCCCGCTCGACCGCCAACCGGTCCACCGCTGCCCGCAGCGCGGTCACCCGCCAGACGCCGCAGAGCGACTGCCGCCGCCCGTCCCCGTCCACGAAGCACGCCCCGTCGGGTCGCCGCTCACCGCCAGCGAGGCCGTCACGGGCCGGCGGTTCAGCGAGGCCGTCACGGGCCGACGGTGCGGCGAGGCCGTCGCGGGCCGACGGTTCAGCGAGGCCGTCACGGGCCGACGGTGCGGCGAGGCCGTCGCGGGCCGGCGGTTCAGCGAGGCCGTCACGGATCAACGGTGCGGCGAGGTCGCCACGGACCGGCGGTGCCGGATCGGTGCGGCCGCCCGCCGAACCGGTGTCGGGGGTCGTCCGATCGAGGTGGTGCAGGAGATCGCCGATCGCGGCCCGGGTGAGCAGCGGCAGGTCGGCGGCGAGCAGCGCGACCAAGGTGACGTCGGTGTCCAGCAGCGCCAACCCGGCCGCCGCCGCGGCGACCGGGCCCCCGCCGGGCGGGTCCTCCCGGACGACCCGGACGCCCGCCGGCACGGCGTCGGCCGCACCGACAAGCACCCGCGGCGTCGCGTCGGCGACTGCGGCCAGCACCCGGTCGCGCATCGGCCGGCCGCCGACCGGAAGCGCGGGTTTGTCGAGCCCGCCCATCCGTCGGGCGGCCCCACCCGCGAGCACCACGGCGGCGTACGTCCCCACCCGGCCACCGTAGCCGGGACCGGTCCCACCCCGATGTCGGGCGGCTGCGCAAACCCAGCGCGGCGAACGAACAGCATGATCCACTCGGATTCGCCGAAATCGCGGTGTCCCGGTGCCGGGGACACCCCGACTTCAAGGAACACGAGTGGATCACGCCCTGTGCGCCGCCGGCAGACCGGATCGGAGGGGCATCGGTCGGACGGCGCCGCCGGGTGCCCGATGGCCGGTGGTCGTGCGGGTGTGCCGGCGGGGGGTGGAGGATGGCGGGATGGGACGGGCAACTGATCGACGGGGCGTACTCCGGATCGACCTGGACGCGGCGACCGCCGGACGCGGGTCGATCCGCCGACCGGACACGCTCGCCGTGGAGGAGCCGCTGGAGATCCGGGTCGGCGCGGCAGGCCCCGGCCGACGCCGGCCGCTCGCCGTCACCATGCGTACTCCCGGCGACGATCTGGACCTGGCCATCGGGTTCCTGCTGACGGAGGGGCTGATCCGGTCGACCGACGACGTGTTGACCGCGCAACTCTGCGCCGGCGCGGAGACGCCGAACACGTACAACGTGGTGGACGTGGTGCTCGCCCCCGGCGTACCGGAACCGACCACCGACCCGTCCCGGAACTTCTACACGACCAGCTCGTGCGGTGTCTGCGGCAAGGCCAGCATCGACGCGGTACGCACCCGGTCGCTCTTCCCGGTCGCGGAGGACCCGCTCAGCGTCCCGGCCACGCTGCTCGCCGAGCTGCCCGACCGGTTGCGCGCCGCCCAGCGCGGTTTCGATCGGACCGGCGGGCTGCACGCGGCGGGGTTGTTCACCCCCGACGGTGAGCTGGTGGTGCTACGGGAGGACGTGGGCCGGCACAACGCCGTGGACAAGGTGATCGGCTGGGCCGTGCGGGAACGCCGGCTGCCGCTCGCCGGGCACCTGCTGCTGGTCTCCGGGCGGGCCAGCTTCGAGCTGACCCAGAAGGCGTGGATGGCGGGGTTGCCGCTGCTGGCAGCGGTGTCCGCCCCGAGCACCCTCGCCGCGGAACTGGCCGACGAGGCGGGGATGACACTTGTCGGCTTCCTGCGCGGGCGGACCATGAACGTCTACACCGGGCCGCACCGGATCACCGTGGAGCAGCCAGCCTGAGCCGAGCGTCCCGTCAGCGACCGATCCGGTCGATCAGGTCGAACAGGGCCAGCCGTGCGGCGGCGTCACGGGCGACCAGGAAACCGGCGATGCCGAGGATCCAGCCCAACGCGCTGCCCGCCTTCGTGACGATCCAGGTGTTCAGGCGGGCCAGCACCGGCTCGACCAGTCGCGGGCGGACCACTCTGGCACCCAGCAGCAGCACCGCCGGCAGCACCATGACCAGGCAGTACCCGGCGAGCAGCGCCACCACGCCCGCCGCTCCCACCTCCGAGGTGGCCAACAGACCCACCGCACCGAGGTACGGAAGCATGGTCGCCACCTCGGCCAGCGCCGCGAGCAGCGCGAGCCCGACCAACCAGCGGGCCGAGGAATCTCCGGCGGTGGCCCGGTCCCGCCAGCGCAGGACGCCACCGGTACGGGGACGCCGCTTGCCGTCGTAGCGGAAGCTGAGCGCCAGCATTCCCACGCCCAGCACGAGTTGTGCCCAGAGGACGCCCCGGTTGTCCAGGGCGCCGCCCAGCGCGTCGCCCAGGCTGCTGCCTCCCCAGACCAGCAGCAGCCCAACCGCGAGGTAGTGGTGGGATCCGCTTCGACCAGGTCCCACAACTCTTCGACGGCTTTCAATTCCAACTCGACCGGCAACAGACCTTCCTTGAGGGCGTTGC
>NZ_JBEYSL010000029.1:0-25556 GCF_040642735.1 Micromonospora sp. NPDC047753
GCTCAAGGTGCTGGAGCAGACGTCGTTCAAGCTGCTCGTACTCGTCGGCGACGTCTACCAGATCGAGTCGATCCAGTTCGGTAACTGGTTCAGCATCATCCGCTCGTTCATCCCCGGCTCCTCGACGTTCGAGCTGACCACCCCGTTCCGGACGACGAACACGTCGCTGCTCGACTTCTGGGGCAAGGTCCGCAACCTCGGCGACGACATCGCCGAGACCATCGCCCGTAACGGCTACTCCACCGTGCTCGACACGTCACTGTTCAAGGCCCAGCGCGATGACGAGATTATCCTCTGCTTGAACTACGACGGCTTGTACGGCATCAACAACATCAACCGTTTTCTGCAGAGCAGCAACCCGAACCCGGCGATCACCTGGCGCGACGCCACCTACAAGGTCGGCGACTCGGTCCTGTTCAACGAGGCCGAGCGGTTCCGGCCGGTGATCTACAACAACCTGAAGGGGCGGATCGTCGACATCGCGTTGGCGCCCGGGCAGATCCAGTTCGACGTCGAGCTCGACCGTCCGCTCAGCGAGTTCGACGTCGTCGGTGATCTGGAATGGGTGGAAGGGTCGACCGTGCGTTTCTGCGTCTACGACCACGACACCAGCGATGCGGACGACGACTCGCTCAACACTGCCGTCCCGTTCCAGGTCGCGTACGCCGTCTCGATCCACAAGGCGCAGGGCCTCGAGTACGACTCTGTCAAGATTGTCATTACGGACGCCAACGAGGACGACATCACGCACAACATCTTCTACACGGCGGTCACCCGGGCACGCGAGGACCTACGAATCTTCTGGACGCCGGAGACCCAGCACGCCGTCCTGCGCAGCCTCCAACGCATCGAGAGCCCGAAAGACGTCGCCCTCCTGTCGAGCCGTCGCGGTCTCACACCGCTTTCCCGATCACGCCGCTCCTGAGCTAAACGGCTGGCGTCGCCTGGCGTAGCCATTGCACGGCAATCGTGTGCCAGCGACGGTGAACGCACCCGGCATCCGCCCCGATCTGCCGGCGACGCGTGGGCCTGGGAGGCGGGTGGAAGTGCTCTCCTGCTAGCAGGAGGCGCCCCGCCGCGGGCCCGATGGCACAGACGAGCGCGGAATACACCGGTCATGATGCATGCCCTGGACAACTCCATAGATGCCCTCACGCACCATGAACCATCGAGGAGCTGCGCGGGTAGCGCGAGACGTCGGCTGGTGAAAGGTCACGGGACCCGAACTCACCGGCGCTGCGCAGAGCTGAGGGCCCTGACCCGCGGTGATACAGATGAGAGGTCCGGCGTTACCTCCCCGAGAAGATCGAAGAGGTCAACCTTCGCTGCTCCCCACCTGGCCGGTCCCGGCTGTCGGCGTGGAGCCCTCAGGCGCCCCTTGAAGAGTGTCGGTGCCATCGGCGTGCCGCTCTGGGTCGCCCGTGCTGCTGTCGGTATGCATCCCGGAAGCTGAGACTCAAATCCCACCAGAAGCCTTCTGGCCAGGCCTTTTTACTGGGAGACCTCTTCGGCAGATCCGAAGAGGTCCACTCAGCAGAGTTGAAGGTCTAGCTTCTATTTGGCTAGTCAGGTGATCGGCGGTCTTCGCCGGGGCGCCTTCAACGGTGGCCGAACCACCACGCAATCGACGACACGATGACGCCGCCCACCGCGGTGGCCATCCCCTTGACCAGTCCCAGAGCGATGGTCCGTCCGATCAGTCGAGGGATGGGGTGGCTCTGGGTGGGGTAGCTCGAGGTGGAGACGGGCGAAGGTCTGTCGTTCAGGGCCATCCAGCAGGTCCTTCCAATCACGAATGGCTGGGCAGCTTCCAGCATGGGCGAGGAACCCGGTGATGCGTCGAGCGCAACGCGTTGCGAAATCAAGCGCAACGGGTGCGCATCGGGCTGGCTCACCGGTATTACTAATACGTGCGCGGCGGTCATAGCAGTTTGCGGGCGGTTTCAACGGACATCTCCGCCATCAGGCGGGAGTTGGTCGTTGAGCTTCGGCTTTGGTTCGGGCTTCTCGAGGTGTCCGTTCGGGCTTACGCTCGGCAGCAGGCGTTGAGTCCTAGCTCGGTCACCCGATACCTCAGCGGCCAGAGCCTTCCGTCTGACGAGTTCATAGCCGACCTGATCTACCAAGTGGACCGACGCCCCGGCAGTTTGACCGGGCCGGATCCGCAGCGACTCTGGAAGCTTCAGCGCAGGGCGCAAGACGCGCAGCCGGGTACATGGGGACACACCAAGCAGTTGAAGCGGAAGATCCGCGAGGCTCAGGTTGAGGCGCGCGCCGCGCAGCAGCAGCGGGATCTCGCCAGGGAAGAACTGGTCCAAGCTCAGCGGAGCCTCCTGCAAACTGGCATGGCCCTAGACGTCCTTCGCTCGGGATCAAGCCGTATCGATGATGCCCAAGCGCAGAGCTGGAGTCAGCTGATCGAGCAGCTGCAGCAGGCGCAGGCAGAGCTCAGCGAAACAAAATTCCTGCTGGTGCAGGCACACAGCAAAATCTCAGAGCTAACGCTTGAGCGCGTCCTGCCCGACAACAGCTTGACCGACCGGACAGCCTCCGTAGCTGGCCCAGAACCGACCCGCTGGCACGAACCGGCGACACCGGTCCGCACCATCCACTGGGACACCTACCGACAGCTACTGCTAGACCGCAGAGCGTGGACACCTTCGCAGGTTGCCCGTCTTGACAAGTCCTCCGACGCTGTTGTCAGGAAACTGGCCGATCCCCGAGCTGGTCTTCCTACCCAACGCACAGGTATGGTCCTCGGCTATCCACAGGCCGGTAAGACCTCAGATATGACGGCTGTTGTCGCCAAGGCGGTCGACGCCGGATACCGGCTCATTGTTGTACTGAGTGCTCCGCTCGAATCAATCCGCACCCAACTCCAGGCCCGACTGGACGAGAGCCTACTGACACCGTTCGGCACTGGCGAGATCCATCGCCTCACCGACACAAACTTTGACTACAAGGCCCTGGCTGCCCGCCTCGAGACCCTTCAGTTCGAGAAGACCGTGCCGGACACACCGTTCAACGACGGCAGGAACCTGGACCACGCGGCGACCCGCCTCCTAGTCGTGAAAAAGAACTTGACAATCATCAGGCGACTAGTCAACGACCTGCAGAAGGCGCGCACCCCACTGCACGAGATCCCGGCGCTCATCATCGACGCCGACGCCGACTCCACATCGACCTCCAAGCAGAACGCGCTCGGGTCGGCGCTGGAGGAGCTGATGGGCATCCTGCCCCGCGCCCAGTACGTCGGGTTTGCCACCACACCGATGGCCTCCGCGTTCCTCGCCGCAGAGGCTTCCGCGCATTTCCCCCGAGACTTCGTTGTGTCGCTTCCCCGTCCAGAGGGCTACTTCGGATTGCCCGAGATCAACGCCGCGGCTGCCCGGCCGAGCGGGCTAGGACCAGCCCACTTCCGCACGGTGGAAGGCGGCGAGCAGGGACTGCGAGAAGCGTTGGACATGTTTGTCCTCACTGCGGCTGTCAAGGCCTACCGTGAGCTACCGGGAGGGCGACGATGGTCGCAGCACTGGATGCTGCTGCTCGGGCCAGCCCGGGCCAGCGAGTTGCAGGCACTACGCACGCGAGTTGCTGAGCTCTGGGCCGCGAGCGACTTTGAGTCTCAGGCGGGCCGGGCGAGGTTGCAGGCTCTCTTCGAGTCGGATCTCTTGCCCGTCTCCCGGCAGAAGGGAGCCGTTGTCCCCCTCTCCTTCGTGGAGCTCGTGCCAACCCTCGACAAGACCCTGGACCAATTCAGCAGCCACCAGAGCCCCAGTGGTGCGGGTGTCGACCTCGTAACCCTCGGGATCGTGGTGTCCGGTCCGCAACGCATCAGGGAACACAGCAGCACGGGCCTCACTGTCATTTACCTCAGCGCCTCGACGGGCCCGTCAATGCTGCCCGCTATTACCAGCGGGCTCGGGTTCCACGCTGGTTGCGAAGATCTGATCCGCTTCTACATCCCACAGACGCGCGGACAGGGCGGCTCGACGTTCCTCAGCGAGCTAGAGGCATACCTACAGGTGGACGAGGAAATACGGGCACAGGTGGCTGCGATGCCTTCGCTGTTGCCGATCGAGATCCCTCCACTGATTGCAACGCTTGCCAAGGGGAGGGCTCTGCCGGGGCCATCTGTGTCTCGTGTCCAAGGGCGCCGCGAGCACGCCGAACAAGCAGGGGCCAGCTCCGAACTGGCAGATGGGCCCGCCTCGATTGGGACTGGTGTCGGCGGAGACGGTGTCGAGGTAGGTGAGTTAGGCGCCGACCTGGACGCGCATGACCACGAGGACTGAGCTTCAGGCGCGCCAGGCGCCGACTGCGCACCCGGCGCCGGCTTGGGGTGCCTACTTCTTAGTCTTGCGGATCAGGCTGTTGAGCCGCTGGAACAGCTTCTCGATCAGGTCGAGGGTGGTGGCGTCGAGGTCGGGCAGGGACGCCTGTTCTCGCAGGTAGGTGCGGGCGGGCTTGTAGTGGTTGAACTTGCCGCCGGCGACTTTGTTCTTCTTGAAGTGGGCCTCGATCTGGCGGACGATCCGTGGGTCCTTCGCATTGAGGTCACCCGGGTTGATCGGCGTGGTGAGCTCGTTGACGTAGGCGCGGTTGACGAGTTCGAGGTAGAACTCGCGCGGGAATAGGTCTTCGATGTCGGCGTCGGCGGCGCCGGTGAACTCCTTAATCTCGACCAGGCCGTTGCGGGCCATCTGGTCGTTGGCGCGCAGCTGCTGGACGGCCTGGACGTCCTTGGTGCTGGAGTCGACCAGCACGGCGACGTTGATCTTGTTGGCGCCAAGCAGTGTGGCGAACGTGGACAGCTTGCCGGAGCCGCCGATCGGAGTGACGACCCAGCGAGGGTCCAGTCCGGTCCTGCCGGTGGACTCGGCGGCATCGCCGAGGATCTCCAGGTAGATCATGTCGCTGGGGCCCTCGACGAGCAGGGTGTCATCGGCGACGAACAGCGTCTGGGTCATTTCGATGCCCATGGCGGCCAGCAGCGGGAACGCCGTGTCGGTGTCGGCCCGGAATATCTCCTCGGAGACCTTCGTGCCGCCGTCGATGTGGTCGAAGACGGTGCGGACCCGCTCGAAGTGCTTGGGCGAGACCATGAACGGCGAGTGCGTGGTGTAGATGACCTGGTGCTTGGTCGCGAGCCGCTCGTCGATGAGCTTGAGCAGGTCTTCCTGGGCGCGGCCGTGCAGGGACAGGCCTGGCTCGTCGAGCAGCAGGATGAGATCGCCCTTGGTGTTCTCCTCGACCTTGTTGAAGTAGGCCAGGAAGCTGAAGAACCACACGAAGCCGCGCGAGCGGTCGTCGAACGGGACCGTGACGCCGTGCCGCCGGTTGCGGACGCGGACCTGCAGGATCGGGCCGACGTTCAGTGGGGCGCGGGCGCCCGCTTCGGCTTGCAGCACCTTGAGGTCGACTTCCAGGTCGGTGTTCTGCGACCAGTACTCGAAGACCTCTTCGGTGATGGCGTTGCTGGTGTTCTCCAGCTCGCGGATTAGCCGCTCGTGGTTGTCCGTGACGCTGAACTCGTCCAGGCTGACGCCGGCCATGTCGAGCAGGCTGATCAGCGCCTTCTCGCCGCGCTCCAGGGTGCCGTCCTTCTGACGGGCCATGAGGTCGGGGATGGACACCTTGCCGGGCATGATGTCGTAGTCACCGAAGTAGACGAAGTGCGGCATGTAGGGTTCCGCATACTCGTCGATTAGGTAGAGCTGGACCCTTTGATCACGCCAGCTGCGGATGCGGTCTGCGGTGGCAGTCGCGCCGGCGGTCGGCTCGTCGAGCGCGTCGATCGCGGCGAGTAGTTGGGCCACGGTCTTGGCCTTGGCGATGTCGCCGGCGACGGAGGCGGGAAGGTCGAATCCGGAACGCAGGTGGTTGACGATCGCCGCCTCGTTGACCGTGTGGCTGAAGTAGCGGGCCCCGTAGCCGACGGTGCGCGTGAACTCGCGACTGGCCAGGGCCCCGCGGCCGAGGTCCTCCTCGATCATCTTGATCTCGTGGTCGTCGTAGCGGAACGTCGCCGCGATGACCGGAACGGCTGCCTCGCCCAGTTCCCGGCGCTTGCGGCCCATGTTCGCGGGGAAGTCGACGACCTTGTCGAACGCCTTGTTCTCGATCGGCTTGAGCCGGAACAGAGCCTGCAGAGCGTTGGTCTTGCCGGACTCGTTCTTGCCGACCAGGCAGGTGACGTCATCTTCGACCCGGAACTCCTCGGAGTCTGCGATCGAGCGGTAGTAGGTCACCTGGGCCTTGACGAGCTTCAATTGCCCTCCATCGTTTCGAAAGGACCACAGGCTCAGGAGCTGGGCAGGCAAAGGATCACACCTTGGCGAAGAAGCTGCCGCCAAGGCGCGAGTTCGGGGTATCGTCCTGACACCACATCAAGGAGTTGACCCCGGATGCCGTCGCCCGTGCGCGAGGCGCCCGGGGTCCTTCGGTTTGATCACCCGACATCGTAACTGAAAGTGCCGACAGGGTGCACCGCCGTACTGCCGTTATTCGAACGCGCGTCCGAGGAGGTCGGTCAGCTGGACGCTGACTATCTGACCCGACTCGCTTGGGACGCCTGTTCCTGAACAGGCCCGGCGTACGGTCTCTGCCGATCGTGGTTCCGGCTTCGGTCGTCGTAGCTGCTGTCCCGCTCGGGGCTGTCTCGCCCTCGGAGCCTCGACCGTGAGCGTGCTCCCCCAGATCGACCGATGCGGCTGCGGGAGCCGGCGCTGGTGCCAAACAAGGCACTGGGCCCGAGCTCACGAGCGGTCGGGGGCTGGGTTCGTGGGAGCAGGGTGGGAGCAGCGGCCCGCCCTGAACGGCCCTGAACTGCGTCCAACGGCACCGAACGCCGCTCGACTGCACCCACCCCTGCCTGCTGCTCCACGTTGCCGCAGGTCAGAGTCGGTGTAGCGTCCTGATGGATACCGAAGGCGTCAGCGCTGACCCCGGCAGAGGCGGTAGAGCGGCTGGCGAAGATCCTGCCAGCGCCACACAGCACGCCACCACCGTGCTTCTTGGCCTTCTCGTCGGGGCCAGCGACCTGGCACAGCGGCCACGCAGGAACCTGCGCGGAGCGGCGGTAGTCGCCGCCGCTGACGAGCGGGCAGCTACGGGCTCTGCACGTCTGGCCGCCGCGCTCCCTAGAGCGAACAGCGGCGGTTGTGGATGTTGCACCATGGATTGCAGGAAGCTGCCAGTAACGTGGCTGCTGATTGTGGGACGTGCACGGTGTAACAGGCAGACGTTAAGCGAACTGAGCGGTGAGCCAGTCGCTGATCTTGCCCACGACCCGTTCGAGCTCACCTGCCTGCCCCCATCGATGGTTGAACTGAGCGAGACGTCTGTGTGCCAGCGGAAGAGGAGGAAGGCCTGTGCCGTCGCGACTCTGCTCGCGGACTCGGATTACCACGTACTCGGCGGTGAGCAGGGCGGCGGTCTTCTCGGTATCGGCGTCAAGTTTTTCTGCATGCCAATACGAGCCGTCGTACTCGACAACAACCCCTCGTCCTCGGTAAGTACCGAGGATGTCGACCTTGGCGAACCGACGCCTACCCCATGGTGCCAGCACTTGGGCGCCGTGCTGGGCATCGGTCAGCACGTTGCCGTCTAGCTCCGTGAAAAATTCGTGCTCGATCTTGGAGGTCTGGATGAGCACGCACTTCGGACAGCCGTTTTGCCGTCCGCTGGTCCGCCGAGCAATTGGACCGCACCATTCGTGCCCGCAGGCGGCAAGCCACCACACCTCCGTCGCAGGCGAAACAGCCACCTCAGATGGCTTCAAGGCGCCATTTTTGGTTGGGTGCCACTCTGCCGCGATGTCCGGCCTCAGCGTCGCGAGGTCGTTGAAGCCGGCCTCTACCAATCTGCCGTAGCACGTTGGGCAGTCGGTCCCAAAGACCGTTCGTTGGTATACCTGGGCGCTCCACTCGTGACCGCGCTTGCACTGCCACCAACACCATGCGTTCGCCGCCGCATGGACGCGCTCGGGCTGAAGGGCGCCGTTCTTGGTCGGATGCCAGGTGTTCGCAACCTCGGGCGCAATATAGGCCAGATCGCTGACTCCGATCGTCGGGTATCGACCAAAGCAGTATGGACAACCAGCGGCAACGCCACCGCTTGGCTTCGTCCGGTGGTGGATGCGCATGCGATACCTGTGCCCCTGTGGGCAGATCCATGCCGCCTGGTATTTGGAACCGACACCGTAGTCGGTCAGACGTCTACCAACGTTCTCGCCGCTGTCCCACTCTGTGTGAAGCTGGGGGTACTGGTCTGGCTGGATCTTGCCGGCCCGAGGACCGCGCGGCCGGGTGCAAGTCGGGCACCCAGTTCCTCTGCGCCGGTTCGTCACAGTGGCCTGCCACTGATGCCCGCATGATCCGAGCCACCAAGCCTTGAAGTCAGAGCCAGGCATGAATTCACCTGGTGTCCTTGGAGCGTTCCGGTTCGGATGCCACTCGGCAGCAAGCTCCGGGTGTAGCGTCACAAGGTCGTTCTCGCCAGGGATCGTACGCCGGCCGTTACAGTACGGACAGCCGATGCCACGGGTACGGTTTTGGATCTTGGCATCCCAGGTGTGTTCCTTGGCGCATAGCCATGTGACCGTCTTCTGGGAACCGGCAGTAACCATGTTGGGCTTGAGATCGCCGTTGGCCGTTGGATGCCACCAAGCGGCCACCTCTGGATGCGTTTCGTCAAGCTTCTCCGAGTGCCGCTTCACGGCTCAATATTGCCGCTACCAGGGGCGGGGAAACCAGCTTTGTGGAGCTACGAGGCTCCTTGGGTCGGATTTTTCGCATCAGCATGACCCAGACGCCGTAGCCCGAGCCGATGTTGCCACGCGATCATCCCCACGCTGACCAAACCGCCGAAGATCGCGGGGCCGCCCTGGCGACTCGCTCGGTTCTAGCAGCAGCTAGCCGGCACCGGGTGGGTTTGCTGCACCGATGGGTGGCAGCGGGCCTGGGACGATCTCGCCATGGCCACCTATGACGCTGCGCTGGTGCTCCTCGTCGATTCCTCGGAGGCGGTACTCCTGCAGCATCGCGATGATCAAGGCTTGGTGTCTCCGAACCAGTGGAGCCTGCCGGGTGGCCATGTCGAGCTGGGCGAAACGCCCGAACAGGCGGCGCACCGAGAGTTATTCAGGGAGACGGGCCTGACGACGAGTGAGTTGCGTGCATTGTGGAGTGGCCCATGGCCGTACGAGGCGGCTTCCCGCATACGCTGACTGTTCACGTTTTCCGCGGCCGGACCGATGCTCGGCAACAGGGTGTGGTGGTCGGCGAGGGCCGCGCGGTGGTGTTCGTCCCGCGGGATGAGGTTCTCGACCGCGACCTGGCCGTGACGACCGCCGTAGTCCTGCCGCTCCACCTCGGCAGCGCCGGCGAGACGGACTGATCGTCGCTGACAAGGCGCGGCGATCGTGAGCGTGCTGCGCGATCGACCGATGCGGCTGCTGGAGTCAGCGCTGGCGCCAACCAAAGCACTGGGCCGGCAGCTCACGATCGGTCGGCGGTCTGGTGCGAGCCCGGTTTGGGGGAGCAGGTTGGGAGCAGCGGGGTGCCCTGAACGGCCTTGAACTGCGTCCAACGGCATCGAGCGGCACTCAACTGCACCCACCTCTGCCTGCGGCTATGCGTTTGCACAGGTCAGAGTGGGTGCGGCGTCCTGTTTCCCGCGGAGCGCTCTCCGGTTCTACGCGGCAATCGGCGACCTACTATGTTCCCTGGTGGGTGAATGTGCGCAGGTCAAGGCGGTAAGGAGTCGATGGTTGGCCCGGCCCTGCAACTGGGAGCAGATTGGGTGCAGGTTGGCGAAGAGGTCACCGCGCCCGAAGTGCTCACCGACGTCGAACAGAGACGAGGGCTTTGACCTGCAGTGATGCGGTCGATCGGTGCGTCGTGACCTCCCAGTGGATACCGAAGTGGTCAGGGCTTGCTGCTTGCAGCATTGCTCATGGCCCCCGGTCACGGGTCGCTGATCGTCACGGTGTCAGCTCTGCTGTTCATCGATGTCCGGTCGGCACTTCTGCCGGCCGGACCAGTAGCTGGTCCCGTTATCTGATACACCGACCCCACTTGCGCCGCCGTGAGCAGCGCATCCTCTGTGGTGACCTCTTCGGCGGACCCGAAGGCGTCAGCGTCAGCGCCCCGCGGAGGCGGTAGGGCGGTGTCCGCTCATGCCGATGACAGTGCACGCCGGAATCCCGTTTGCAGCCTGATACCTCCTGGCCTGACTTTAGCGACGCTCTTATTCGCCCCAGTCGAGTTGATGGCCGGGTACGCCGACGGTCCGGCCGTACTCCACGGCGGCGTCTCTTCCCGCGCGATCACCTTTGGTGTATCGGAACACCCGACCGGGAAAGACGACGACGTGATCATCGCCCACCTCGAAGTCCGCGTACCAGCCTTGGTCGCTAACCAAGGATCCCGCCAGCGCCGCTGCCACTTCGTCGGCTACATCGTCGGGTGCCTCGAAGTCCAGAAAAGTCCAGACACTCGGCTGGTCAGCCGACGTTGAACTTGATACATCGTGTCGGCCCACTCGGACGACGCGTAGCGAAGGTACGCGCACGTCGACGCCAACGCGCAGGCTCTCGGTTAGTAGTCGTCCACGTAACATCAACCGACCTTCTCATGGGGACGGCTTCACGAGAACACTCTCATGCCGCACCGCGCGCGCAAGTAGCCGCGATCCGTGCGCTACGCAGCGTCACGCGAGGAAGGGCAGGCGGCGTCCGGACTGGCCGATGAGCGGTCGTCCGGCAGGATGTACGCATGGGGAAAGAGGCCGACAGCGCACGAGAGGCTCGCGTGGTCTCTCTGCTGGAGGACAACGTCAGGACCGAACTTCAGGTAACGAACAGCATGTTGGAGTTGGGTCTCAGCGACGCCACGATCGAACGGTTGATGGAAGGTGTCACCTCTGGACTGCTGTACGCCTTCAACGTGGACTGGTCGCCCGACTGGGTGAAGCCTGGGCAGGTGCACGCATGGGAAGAGGGCGGGGCGTTTTTCGCCCGGTGTTCTGGGTGCCTGCGAGATTCTCCGCCTGCTGACAGCCGTGCGTCAGCCGAGGACTGGGCGCGTCAGCACGATACTCTGCACTGACGACGTTCTCCGGCCCCGTACAGCGCGGCGTAAAGATCCTCGGCCGTTGCGCGGTCGAGCCGCAGAACGATGTCGTCCGGCATGCGCCGAACCTACTGGTCTTCCTTCCGGTGGCCTACCCAAGATCGGGTGCGCACATCTGCCGCCACCCGTGCCTGGCACCCTCCGAACCATCACCCCTCGTGGGTGCCCCAGGGCGGCTTCAGTCCGGATCCCCGCATCGGACACCGACGCTTTCTATCTCCCCGCTGCGAACCAGTTCTCGGATCGCTATGGTCATGGCCGACACGCCCGGTTCCGGCACGATCAGCTGGTCAACGCCCCAGAAGTAACTGCCGTTCGCGACTTCGCCGGTCTTCTTCCAACTCGCAAGCAGGCGGCGGACCTCGTCGACGGTGAAGATCGTCAGGGCCCAACTGGAGCCGTCAGGAAGATCGACGAAGGCATCCACGTTGGCTAGAGACTCGTCGGTGTCCGTGTGGGGATTGAGAAGGAACCGTGCCACGAAGGTCGGTTCCGTGATGGTCACGTACGGATCGGTGTTGCCCATGAACGCCCATCATGCCGCACCGAAGTCGAACGTCATCGAGGGATTGTGCGTGCAGTGCGGTGTAGGTCCGGCGTTGGTCGAGGCGGCTCCGGGATTCGGGCTTGTCAGGCCGTCAGGCAGGTGCCGAGGCGCTCCAGAGGCGAAGTGCTCGGTAGCGAAGCGGCTGGGAGAGTTCGCGCGAGTCCTTCATGTCGGCCAGTACCTCGCGGAGATCCCGGGTCGGCCAGCCGGCGTCCAACCAGTCGAGTGCCAGTGTCGGCCAGTGCTCTCCCCATGCGGTGAGCGCGAACCGCACGAGGGCGGGTAGCGGTGTGTCGGCTAGCGGCACGTCAGCCAACTCCGCACTGACGTCGGTCGGGGTGCGCTCCAGCAGTGGCAACAGCCAGACCAGCCGGTCGGCGGCCGGGTAGACCAACCCGTCGGCAGCGCCCTGGATTAGCCAAATGCCCACTCCATCCCGCACGAGGAGCAGGCCGTTGCTGATCCTTAACGTCAGATAGGGACCATCGCCGGCAGAGCTCATACCCAACACCCTGCCATGCCTTAATGAGGCGCGGCATTCGAGAAGACAGCCGGTTGTCCCTGTCCTCGTCGGCGTTCTTCCGGGTGTCAATGCCGAACCCGATGGGTCAGAAGCTGTTACTTGACGGCGTTCAGTTCGTGGGGGAGAGCCGGCCTGTCTCGTTGCCGTGGGCGTTGAGAAGCACGAGGGCTTTGCCGTCGAGACCGGCTCGTCTGGCCGTTGTGAGCCATTGGTCGATCGGTGCGCTGTCGGCGCAGAACGCCAGCGTGGCTGGTCTTGCGGTGGCGAGCAGGGTGCCGCCGGCAGCGGTAACCCATCGACCGCTCTGCTCGTTGCAGCCGTCGGAGCCGTGCCACTCACCGTCTGCCGTGAACTCCACGTAGGCCGCCTTGTGTCCGCTCTTGGGCGTCCAACGGCCCATCGGCTGGCGCTGGTCCGCGGGTATGAGCGTCGCCGGTAGTGCGACGGCTGGCGCCAGGGCCCGTCGAGCCTCGTCGGTGACCACCGGCGGTTCCAACACGGAGTCGGCCTTGTCGGGCTCGGGGGTCGGTGTCGCCCCGGGGATCAGCCGGGCGACCGCGTGCCCCCGTCCGTCTAGAAGTACGGGCAACCCCGCCCCGTCGAACTGGAAGGCGGTCACGCTCCGCAGCCACCCGGCTGTCTCTTGGCTAGCCTTCGCGCAACCAGGCGTGCCCTCGACGACGGCCGTGGAAGCCGACCAGATGTCGGCGAGGAAGACACCTTCATCGTTGGCCCGCCAGGATCCGCCCAGGGTGCCGCAGCGGCTGCCGATCAAGTACATCTCACTGTCTGCGAGGCGCAGGATCCTGCCTGCGCCGGGGTCAGCAACGTCAACGAGCGTCCAGGAGCCGATCAGCATCTCCGGCGCCAACGGCACCACAGCCCCCGTGGTGCCCGTGACCGGCGGTCTTAGGTCTGCTGCCTCCGGGTGGCCCTGCCTCGCGCATCCGCTGAACAGCACACCCATCATTACCATCGTCGCCAGGTGGCCCTGATGAGCCTTACGGCTTCTCATCCTTTGGCCTCCCAGCTCATCCAGGCACCGTCTGGCCGGCACCGGGCGCACGGCGCACACGGCTAGCGACAGATGCTCTTCTTCTGTCAACGGCTGGTAGGAGCGTTGGATGCGACCACGATCTCGTCGGACCGCGACCCACCGCACTGGCCGCCCCCGGAAAGAAGGAGCGAGCGAGCTGTCAACCCGCAGACTGCGCGGAGGTGCTGGGCGACTTCGCTGGGGTTCGCCGTCTGAACGCTCGGCAGCCACCGGCCCGGCAGTTCGGCCAGACGGTGAGGGACGTACTGATCTAGTAGCCGCGATTTGCTAGTAGATGGCTGTTGCCTTCTGGGGGGACTCCTTGGCGGTGCCCCGTGCCCGGGATGGCGTGGAATCCTCACTACGGCCCGAGTGACTGCGCGCGGATGGCACACGGAGGTGCCGAAGAGCAGGCGCGCGGTGAACGGCCCAACGCCCAGCACGAGTTGGCATCGCTCGCTCCATCACTGTGTCTCTCCGGGGCCAGGCAGACCCGCTCCACCGATACGGTGTTCTTCCTGCGCGGCTTCCTCCATGAATGCCCTCAGTATCGGGAGTGGCAGGCAGGAGTTGGTCAGCAAGACCTCGGCCCCACCGGCGCTTTCGTCGGCGAACGTGACAGTCACGAGAGCCGGACCTAGCTCGCCGTCTATCAGTTCCGCCAGCTCAAGCGCGGGGCCGTCATGCCGCATAGCGTCGTGGTAGGCCATGATCTGGAACCGCCGACCGCCGTACTCGAGAGGCATCATCACCGGCAGACCTTCGCACAACGCGCGCACACCCCGCCGCCACCCCGTGACGGTCGGGGCCGTTGCCAAGGCATCCGCTTCTGCCGCGCTTCGCCCAGTTGCAGGTGCACGGTTGAGCCCGACGAGTTCTGTTTGGGAGCCCGCCCATCATGAGCGGGCTCCCCGGAGCCTGGCCCGACTCGAACGGTGCTGCCACCCCTGGGCTCAGTGACGCGCGGTACCGGCGCCGCGCGTTGGGCAGGCCGGCCTCAAAGCGTAGTTCACCCGGGCCCTAGAGGTGTCCGCGCATGCGGCGATCCGGGCGTCACGAGGCGTGACTGCCGTTGTAACCCTGGGCATCTGACCGGGCCGCAATGCCAGCCGGACTTGCAGGCGTCAGCTGCCGCGCAGAATCTGGTCCCGGTACTGCTGGAAGCCGTGCCAGCCAGCGGTCTGAGTGGGCTCGTCGGTCAGGAACTCGCCGGTCGAAATGTCGAGAGCGCGACCACCAACCGAGGCGACGATCCGCGCGATAGCGGCCAGAACGTCGTCGCCGCCTCCACGCACGTACAACATGATCGAATCAACGGGGTCATGCGGCCCGATGTTGAGCTCGATGTGCCAAGTCGGACCGACCAAGCGCCCCCACTCAGGATCCGAGAAGTCGAGGTCCCGGAGGTTTTCACGTAACCACCGCCTGACATCCGGCCCAGTTCCCAACGGCGGCGGATTGAAGTCCTGCGGAAGCTGGTCAACCGACCTGGCGTCGGCCGGGGCGTCGAAGATAAGAACATCCCAACTCATGGCGTCCCCCCGGCGTCCTCAGCCAACTCGGGCATTTTACTCGTGCTCGTTGCACCACGATCCGCCTGCCATCCTGCCGGTGACAAGGCGCGGCGATCCTGAGCGTGCTCCCCGGATCGACCGATGTGGCTGCGGTAGCCGGCGCTGGTGCCAACCAATGCACTGGGCCGGCAGTTCACGATCGGTCGGCGGTCGGCGGTCGGCGGCCCGGCGCGCACCCGGTTTAGGGGGAGCAGGTTGGGAGCAACGGGATGCCCTGAACAGCCTTGAACTGCATCCAACGGCACCGAACGGCGCTCAACTGCACCCACCCCTACCTGCGGCTCCACGTTGCCGCAGGTCAGAGGGGTTGCGGGCTCCAGTTTCCCGCGGAGTGCTCTGCGGTTCTGCGCAGCAGTCGACAGCGCTCTATGTCGCCTGGTAGGGGAGTGTGCGCGGGTCAAGGCGGTAAGGAGCCGTTGGTTGGCCTGGCCTTGCAGCTGGGAGCAGGTTGGGTGCATGTTGGCGAAGTGGTCTCCGCGCCCGAAGTGCTCACCGGTGCCGGGCGGAGACGAGGCGCTTTGACCTGGGGTGATGGAGGTCGAGCGGTGCGGCGTGACCTCCCAGTAGAGGTCGACGTGGTCAGGCGTCCTGCTCCTGGGATGGCTGGCGCCGGTCGGCGTCTCGGGCCGCCTAACCCACGCCTTTAGGTGTGCTGTAGGTCGATGTGAAGCGTTGTGGGGGGCTTCCTGGGGTCGGCCGCGGTTCCGTCATTTGAGACTCCGATCCCATGGGTAACGCCCTGACCATGCGCTTCGGGGTGGAGACCCCTTCGGCCGATTCGAAGGCGTCAGCGCTGGCACCTCATCGAGGCGGTAGGGCGGCGTCCGCGTGTAGCCGATGACAGGTTGCCGGAGCCGGTGTGGCACCGAATCGCACCGGCGACCGTGTCCTGCGGTCACCCATCGACTGGCCTCACCGACCTATGGGGCGATGCCATACAGCAGCTTCGCGAGTCTGGGCGCCCTCATTGCCCGGTCACGCTGCCCGTGGCCGGGCAGGCCGGCCCTCTCAAGATGGCCGGCCTGCCCGCGTCACGCCGCCGTTCGGCTCATCGCGGCACTGGTCAGCCCGTTCAACGCGGTCAGGTCGGCCGCCCCCAGGTACGAGTCCGACATCATGACCACCACCACGTAATGGCCGACCGCGGCGGCGACATAGCCGACGTAGCGGTCGCCCTCGTCGTAGGTGCCGAGGAACAGCACCGTGTCCGGCCCGAGGTGATCCTCGGCGACCGGGTCGAAGCCCTCCTCGTCGCCGCCCACCCCGCACCGGGCGAGCTGCGCCTTCAGCTCGCTGATGTATGCCCGTGCCCCATCGCCGCGGTACCTGGCGACGTTCTCGTAAATCCGAAATCGGGTACCGAGATCGGCTGCCTGCGTGCGGCTCACGACCGGCTGCGGCACCGGCGTGTCCGCGCACGGCTGAGGTAGCAGCGACCACACCAGCCCGTCCTCCACCGGCCCCGGCACGGCCCCGCCGAGATCGTCCGGCTGCAACATGGCCCGGTCAGGGACCCCCCGTGGCCGCTGCTGCGCCGCCGCCGGCCCGCTCGCCGACACCAGTCCCAGGATCACGGCCGTCACCAACATCAGTGTCCTTCGCATACGAACCATCCTCTACATCGTTGGCAACCGATGGATGGGCGCGCGTACGCAGCTCTCCCTAAGTACGCGTACTCCCCACCGGAGTGGGAACCTGGTGCCGGGCCGTAGAAGTTCTTCGGTCTGACGTTGCTCCCGAGGGCGCACGTGCGTGCGATGTCGCTCCTGCGACGGACGGGCCGACTGTCCCGAGCGGTCTGCGCGTGCCCAACCTGGGCGGGGACGGCTTGACAACCCGCACATGTCCCCCCGAACTCGGCCAGAGCCACCTCTCTCGAGGGTCGACCGGGTGTTAGATGCTGTCTGGTATGTGGTCACCGGACGATCACCGCTCCCGATCGAGGACCCGACGCGACGAGCGGGGACGGGTCATCGTGGACTCCTGGACCGACCCTTTCGCTGTGGCGTTCCTGGCCGAGTTCTGCTCGCTGATTCTGCTGTTGCTGGCGCGTCTGACTCTCTCCGGACGCGCCGCGTCGGTCGTGACCGGCGTGCTGGCGGTGGTTGTTTACTGGGCCTTGCCCTACGCCTATCTCGGACGGGAGCACTCCGTTCGTGAGGACAGGAGTCTTCTGGGGCAGGTACGGATACATGACGCGCTGAGCGTCGGGGACGTTCCGACCCACCCGTGGTGGTGGAAGGAGGGCGGCAATCCCGGCAGGCCGCTGATCCGCCTGGCCGTGCTGGCGACCGTGCCGGTCAGTATCGCGTCCGTGGCCTTCCACGGCTGGGTGATCAGCACGGCTACGACGATCCTTCCGGACCGCTATTCGTATCTCCCCGTCGAGGACAGCGACCTGCCTACGCTGCTGTGGGGCGTGGGTTGGCTGGCATCCTTCGGCGTATTGTCTTGGGCCCGTTCGACGCGACGCAGAGCCTTCCGGGCAACCGTCCACGCCCTGGTCGAGCGGGAGAACCTCGATCCCCACCTGTCGGAACGGGACCACCTCCACCGGGAGACGACGGAGCTGAAGCGCCAGCAAGCGGAACTCGGCAGCATCCTGGAGAGCCTGCGAGAGACCGACGACGCAGCGCGTTCCGAAGGGGTGCCCCCGGGCCTCAGAATCACCCTGGATCGTCTTGTGCGGCTGACCGAAACGGCGCTCAGCGGCACCGACGTAATGTTGAAACGAGATCAGGAGACCGCCGATCGAGCGGATGCCGAGAGGCGGCAGAGCATCCGCCGTGAGCGTTGGATGCTCGTCATCGGAGTCCTCGCCGGTCTGCTCCTCGCCATCCTGAGCCACCAGGTGGGGCTTACCTGAGGCGCGTGATCACTTCGGTCAGCTCCAGCCGTATGTGAGGTCATGGTG
Source organism: Micromonospora sp. NPDC047753 (assembly GCF_040642735.1). Classification (NCBI taxonomy): domain Bacteria; kingdom Bacillati; phylum Actinomycetota; class Actinomycetes; order Micromonosporales; family Micromonosporaceae; genus Micromonospora; species Micromonospora sp. NPDC047753. The sequence continues at coordinate 17,730 of NZ_JBEYSL010000029.1, forward strand.
AGCACGGCCTGCCGCAGATTCTCGTCCAGATCAACCACCCGGCGGGCCTACCTGCGCGACCTCGGCCACTACCTCGCCTGGCTCGCCGCGCTCGACCGGGATCCACTGCAGGTCACCCGTCCCGACGTCGACGCCTACGTCGCCCTGCTGCGGCGCCAGACACCCGCCCCCAGCGCGGCCAGCCTCAACCGGCGGCTGGCCGCGTTGTCCAGCTGGTACCGCTACCTCATCGATGCCGACATCGCCACGCGCACCCGGTGCTCGCGGTCCAGCGGGCGCCGGTCAACCGGGACCACTCCGCCACCGTCGGGCTGACCGTCGCCGAGGTCCGGGCGCTCCTGCGAGCCGCCGACACCGCCGTCGAGTGGCGGGGTTACGTCTCTCCGCTGCGGCGCATCGCCGAACGCGACCGGCTGTTGGTGACCAATGCTGGCCACCCTCGGTCTGCGGGTCTCCGAGGCCACCGCCCTGAATCTCCCCGACCTGCAGCACAACGCCGGGCACCGCACCGTGGTCATTCGGGGCAAGGGCGGCCGGGTCCGCGAGCTGCCGGTACCCGCCGTCCTGGTCCGCTTACTCGATGACCACGTGCCCGCCCAGCGCCAGCAGAACCCGAGGAGCATCAGGCTCCACGCTGCGAGGATGAGCGTCGCGGCCTTAGAACCATGACCATACGAGGAACGGGCTCGCCAGGAGGTCGGCGACCCGCTCTTCGCCGCTAGCAGCGGCAGACGACTCAGCCAGGCGGGCGTCTTCGCCCTGGTCCGCCGGCTCGCCCACGACGCGGGACTGCCCGCCGCCGGCCGCATCTCCCCGCACAGCCTGCGCCACTCCGCCGCCACCGCCGCTCTCGCCGATGGCGCCCTGCTGCACGAGGTGCAGGACCTCCTCGGTCACGCCGACCCGCGCACCAGCCGCCGCTACGACCGCAACCGCAATGCCCTCGACCGGTCCCCCGCGCATCGCCTCGCGATGCTGTACGGCGAGCAGAACGGGTGACAGCTGATTGGCGACGGCACCAGGCGGCGCAGGACCCGCACCTTGCCCTCTGTCCTGTTCCGCGAGGTCGCTCTCCCGCAAACCCAACGTCTAGCAGAGTTGAGTTTGTTGTGGGAATCCCGTAGGGACGAATTCTGGTCACAACGATCGAGGACTGCCCGAGTCACGCCCCATGAGGTCGATTCCCGTCAGCAGTGAAATCGACCCCGGATGCCGCACAAACGCACGAGGGCTGTGTGGCACCCACGCTCCCGTCAGGTCCAGGCCGGGGCGCAGCTGAACCCCCTGACCTGCTTATATCGAGACTTCTACATATCAGACAGCCTGTGCGATGCCGACTCACCGCTCAGGGGTCTAGTCAACAGAGCGTGCAGGAAGGCGATACCGTCTTCTCTCGCACCACCCACCACTGCGCACGCCGCTTTTGTCGCAGATGGAGGGAGGTGAGTGGTGGGAGCTGATCAGGACGGCCAGGCCCCCGACCGGACGACCGCCAGGCTTTACGCCTGGGCGGCCGTGCTCGGTGCGCTGGCGGCCCTTGTGAGCGCTCTTGCCGGATGCTTCCCCACCTGACCATTGGCCAGATGGGGAGCACCGGTTGGACGGCCGTCGACCGTTTGGGTACGGGGGCGGCGGCCGTCCCCTCACTACGCGGACCGATAGAACCCATCCGCGCGGACGGCCCCGACTCTAATCGGCCTCACGTAGAACCTGAACCGATAGCGGCATCTTTCTCTGCCGGTGCACCCCGCAATGGCCTTGCATGTAGGGCCTTTCCGCCGATCAGTCATTAGGTACGGCCGTCCGGACGGGGTCCATGCCGTCATGAAGTCTGTCCTGACGTCGTGAGCCGACCGCCATATAGCGAAAGGATGGCTATCGCTAGTTGCGGTATGTCGATAGGCTGGCTATCGGCATCAACAGCCCAGCGGCCGGAGACCTCATGACCAACACCACCGACAGCACCACCGCACTAGCCGAGGCGCTCACCCGGCTCGACCGCGCCCGCGCCCTCCGCGACGCACTCGCCCCCCTCGCCCGACTCATCACCGAAGCCGACGAAGAGGCACGCGCCGCCGCCATTGCCGCAGCCGCCGCCGGCATGTCCGAACGCGCCACCGCCGCGAAGCTCGGCGTCGCCCAACCAACCGTCCACACCTGGCTCGACGGCCGCAACGCCGCGCCCATGCCCACGCCGACCATCAGCGGGCGAGTGTGGCTGCTCCACAGCGCCGCCCGCACTGTCGAGACGATCGTCCACCGCCTGGAAGGCGAGCAGCTGCCTCGCCAGCACAGCGGGACGCAATCACCCCTTTCCCGGATCGTCAACGCCAGAAGGTCGTTAGGCGAAGCAGCGTTCTACCTTGCCGAGGCAGGCAGCAACCTGGAGCAACTCGGGAGCTGACCCGGCAACACGTAGCGCCGCCAGGCCGACTGGTACGGCACGGGGCGGGAGCGGGTCAGAGCATCCCGGCAGGAACTCGGCGACAGCCACGAGGGCGATCAGCTCGACGAAGGCATCGCCACCCTCGCGACCAGCCGGGTGTCAACGCCGGTTGAAATTTCAACCGGCGTTGACAGTCCCCGGCCTGGGCCGTGGTACCTGCGGGATCAGTGCACTCGCGCGGTGCCCCTCTTCTCCAAGCTCCTCCACACCGGCATATTCAACGACGCGCTCGTGCCGACCAGGGTCGTCTCTAGCGGAAGAAGTAAAAACGGCCGCCGCCCGCCTCGATCGGACCTACCCCAATCAGCCTGGTAGTCGCTTCGGCGGCCCACGTTCGGTGTGGCACGATCCCGGGCGTGGATCTATCTGGGGCAAGGTGACATGGCACTCGACGTCACTTACGGCCGACCTGAGTTGCTGGCGGTGCGTACCGCGGCCCGCATGGGTGACTGGCCCGGCCTGATGGATGCGATCAAGGCTGGCGTATCTGATGACGAAGATCGGTCAGACCGCGTCGAAGTTGCCGTGCAGACCTTGATCGGGCGATGGAAGGCCGTTGTCCCGGCCCAGTTCGAGCAGTACATCGCCTCGCTCGGAGCAGACGCTACCGCGTACCTGCTGCGGGGCGCGCTGGAAGTCGAACGGGCTTGGCTGTTACGCGGCGGGGCTCTTGCCCGCTACACCCGCAGCGAGCAGATGTCGAGCTTCCACCACGGTCTGCACTGTGCCCAGGAGCTGCTGCAGGCGTCTGCCGCGCTGGCGCCTGCGGACGCATCGCCCTGGGTGTGGCTGCTGCAGCTGGCGCGAGGGCTGGAGATCGGCCCGGAGCGTACCGGTGAACGCTGCGAGGAGCTGGCCAAGCGCAGTCCCTACCACTTTCGCGGGCACTATCAAGCAGTCATGTCTGTCACTCCGCACTGGGGATATTCCGCCGCCTTCACGGCACAGTGCGCGCGGGAGTGGACCGACGGCCATCCCATCGGTTCCCCGACTCACGCGTTTATCCACATCGCGAATTTCGAACGCTGGCGCCGCGACAACACCGGCACGCCCCTGCGGAGGGACGTCGACGCTCTCGAACGCGCCCGGCAGGCGTCGACCCGGATGAACCTGGCAAGCTGCGAGCGGCCCGGCGAGATACTCGCTCACAACTACGCCGCCGCCTGGTTCAGCGTCATAGGCGACCGGAAATCGGCCAGGCCACACCTTGCCTTGATGCGGGGCCGGGTGACCCGATGGCCCTGGAACGACGTGGGCGCCAACCCCATGGCCGTCTACCGCGTTCACCAGCTGCGGGCAGCGCTCGGCATCTGATCCAGCGTCCCGATAGCCGTGACCAGCGCATCCTCTGTGGTGACCCCTTCGGAGGCACGGAAGACGTCGGCCGTGAGCAGGAGCCGCTGCGTCCGCGACTGCCGATGACAGTGCGTCGCGCTGAGCCGTAGTTGGCAGGCACATGACGCTCGAGGCAGGGCTTAACCGGCATTGCCAAATGGGCGAAGGGACGGGCAGCGCGGCCCTCGGTCGCGCCTGGAGCTGATGGCCCTGGTCGTCGCGGCCCGACTACCGACTCCTGCATGGCCACAGGCGGACATCCGGTCGAGCGCCGCGGCACGGTTCAGGCGAGCGAGTCGTTGTGCTGGTCGGGTAGCTTCGCCGGGTGGTTGACCGAGTGGTGCGTGCTGGCGATGTCGCCGTGATGAGGTTGTCGGACGGTGGGTTTGGGGCGTGTCAGGTCACGGGTGCCGATGGTGATGTGACGTCGGCGTATGCGCTGCGTTGGCATTCGGTGGACCGGCCGAGCCTGGACGAGCTGCGCGGCGTTGAGCCGCTGACGCTTGATCATCATGCCCATAACGGGCGTCTTGCTCACTTGTCGATTGGCAGCTGGTATGCGGTGCCGCCGGGGTTCGCGTGGATCGGAAGCCTGCCCGTTCCTGACGATGTTCCGGCGTTGTCGGACACATACTCGAACTGGCAGGCACTTGCCGACGATGTGGTCCGGCAGCGTCGCTGGGACCGGGAGCTACCGGGGGTGGTGAAGTCCGCCTACCGTGCGGCGGCCACCCGCGGTCAGGTTGACGTCGACTTCGGTGCCGGGGTGGCAACGTTCGGTGCGGCCACGTCTCGGCTGGACTTGAACGGCGAAGGCTCGGTGCGGGTTCCTATGTCTGGACCGGTGCGGTGGTCCGCTCTCGATCAGTTGCCCCGCTGTACGACGTTGTCGTGGGTCGGCCCGGACCGAGGTCTCGCACGAGCGTTGGCAGACCGCCCCGTTGTCTCATCGCTGACGTGGCAGGACGCCCCGCCGGTCGTTGATCTGGCCGGCACCGGTCTGCAGCACCTGTCGCTGTGCGGTGCGGATGTTCGCGAGGTTCGGCTGCCCCGTGGCCTGCACGGCCTTGAGCTGGCGGCAGTGGACCCGAGTCTGGCCGTGTACGCGGCGGACGACGGCCGGTGGCTTCATCTCACCCTGGCCGACGCCAACGCGGAAACGACGGTTCCCGCCGGTCTGCACGGTGTTCAAGAGGTCGCCCTGGATGGTGGCGGCACTATTTCCGCCGCTGCCGTACGGGAAGTCAAGGAGCTGGAGAGCCTCCGGATCTTCTGGCGCAAGCCCCCGGGCCGGCTGATCGACGCCGCGGCGCTGGCCGGTCTGCCTCGTCTGGCTGTTCTCGAGCTTGTCGACGGATACGGTTTGGACGCGGGAACATTGCCGGACCTGACCTCGCTGACGCAGCTGACCATCAGCGGTCTACGCCGGTCGATCGTGCCGGCTTTGAAGGCCCGCTACCGCGGCACCGGGGTGGGCCTGGTCATCGAAGGCGCCAAGCACGACACGTGGCTGGTCGCCAACCTGAACAACCCGTTCCGAGACTGGGTCGACGACGACGCGCGAGGCGGAGCCGCCGCCTGCAAGGCATACGCCAGGGCGGTCCGCGCTATTGACAAGCTTCCGCAGGACCGTGATCGGCGTGCGGACGAGGCTGAAGCGGTGATGCGCACCCTGGTTGAGGCGCTTAACGGCATCGAGCAGAAGTACGAGATCATCGACACGCTGCGCCGAGAGGAAGCCTGCGACGCGTTTATGGAACTGGCTGCCCGAGCTGAAGTCCCATCGCAGCTGGCCGACGAGTGGCTCGACGAGTGGCGTGACTTCTAACTGACTACCTCGGGCAGCCTACTGCCGCGTTCGAGCGGTGCAAGACCAGAGCACGGCGCTACCAGTATCGGGTTCGCCCTCGAGCTGGATGGGAATGGCCGGGACAGCCGGCGGGGAGGGGAGCGTTCGTCTCGGGCGGGATGGGGGTAGCGATCGCGCGGAAGTGCTGGGTGATGGACGACCTGGTTGAATTCACCGTCGACTTCGTGCTTGATCTCGATCGCGCCTGGTAGGTGGTCGAGGAGTTTGTTCGGACCGGTAATCCAGCTCGCGCGGGGGATTGGTTCGAGTTGTAGCGATGCGCGGCGTGGCCTCGCGCTGTGGACTGCCGGGCGCCGGCCGAGCGGCTCGGTTCTGAAGCCAAGGAGGGGGAGCAGGTTGGGAGCAGCAGGGTGCCCTGAACGGCCTTGAACCGCATCCAACGGCATCGAACGGCGCTCAACTGCACCCACCCCTACCTGCGGCTCCACGTTCCCGCAGGTCAGAGTCGGTGCGGCGTCCTGTTTCACACCGAAGAGGTCGCTGGTTCGATACCAGCATCGCCCACTCTCAGTTCCGCAGGTCAGAGGCCGCTTCCCAGTTTTGGGAGGTGGCCTTTCCGCTGTCGTACGGCAATGACGTATCGCCACGCCAGCGGGCGAGCCCGACGGCGGTGCCGGCTGGGACCATGTGGAATCGGCGCTGGCCGGCCAATGCCTTTCGGACGATCGCAGCGACCGCCGACGGGAGATCCCGGAATCTACCGTTCGGTGAAAGTCGCCATCGACATGCCCGCCGAGATCGGGCCAGGTCTGGGACGCCCGCTGGTCGGCACGACACAGGGTTCGAGGGGCCCGATTTACGCTTCGGCCGTCAGTCCGAGGTCCGGATCCGCTCCAGGTAGGTCAGAGGCTCCTGGCGGAACTCCATGAGCTCCCGCAGCGCGTCCTTCTCCGCCGTGGTGATCACGACGTCCTCCTCCGCCAGGGCGCCGACGAGCTCCGGGAGCGCCAGGTCCCAGGCCCCGGCGCTGGCGGCGGTCAGGACGAACGGCCGGTGATTCGGGCTGATCTTGGGTGCGAGCTGGTCGGTGATCTGGCGGCTGTACCAGTAGAAATCGTTGACTTCCATGGGTCTCCCGTAGGTGCGTTGGCTAGGTCGGCCGCTTGGCCGGCGGGTTCGTGGTGACGCCCTCGCCGCTGAGCGGGAAGCCGCCGGAGATGCTGCCGTCCTTGTCCAGGGTAACGACGAAGGTGATGCCGTCGCGGGTGCCGGTGACGCGCCAGCCGTCGTCGTTGGCACGTGCCTCAGGGCGGCTGTCGGGGTTGGTGGCGATGCTCTTGAACCAGCCCTCGACCTGCGCCTCGGTGGTGCCGGGCGGGAAGAGCGTCTTGTTGGGCTCGGTGGACGAGGGCTTGTGGTTGCCACCGCCCTTCCCGTCGCCGTTCCAGATCTTGTCCAACGCCCCGTCGCCCATCTCACCGAAGCGTTTCATGTCGTACCTGGCGTCGGCGAACTCGGGGTCGTCCCAGGGGTTGGTCCTCTTGGGTACCTCGGGCTCGGATGTGTCGGCGTCCTTCGGGCGGCCCTCCCCGGCGCGCTTGATGCCATGCTGCTGGGCTGGTCCCACGCGCTTGGGCATCATTCCCGGGTTGAACTTGGGACGGTTGGGGCCATCGCCGCCACCGCCGTGCGGTGGGGTGGGGCCTGAGGGGTGCTTGTGGAGAGCCGCCACAGCGAACAGGACCACCAGGACGGCGGTGCTCCGCAGAGCCGCCATGAGTTGTCGCATCGAGGGCCGCCTAGACGTCGAGGAGTGCGCGAAGGGCGGAGAGGCTGGCGATCAGGCCCATCAGCCAGCCGAAGATGCGGCCGGTCCAGCGAACGACGGCGACCGCGAGCTGGGAGGCGACCAGCGGTGTGGCGAAGCCGAGAGAGAAGACCACCTCGGCCAGCCACACCACGACCTTGGCGATGCAGTCGGCGATGAAGGCCCGCACGACCTCCCGCACTATCTGCACCACGGTTCCCGCGCCACGGGTCGCGGCACCCATGCCGGCGGCCGTGCCCGCGAAGATCCCGGCGACGTCGATGTTGATGGTCAGGATGTCGCGGTAGGCGTCGGCGGCGGCGCCCTGCCATCGGTCGAGGTCGCCGACCAGCCGCGCCTTGAGGTCCTCGGCGATGGAGAACAGCTCATTGGCCATGTTGTCCCAGGTCATGGCGTGCGTCTCGATGG
>NZ_JBEYSL010000030.1:0-25242 GCF_040642735.1 Micromonospora sp. NPDC047753
GCTGTTCCACTGGTTGTGGACAACGCCGGTCGGCCCGGAATGCTTCCCGGCCCCGAACGGGCACGATGACGCCGTCCGGATACGGCGACGCCGGCCCGGAGGACTCCTCCGGCCCGGCGTCGGTGTCGCCTGCGGTGGCGGCTCGCCACCAAGCTGCTGACTGATCAGCGCTTCGCGTGGAACTCGTCCACGATCTCCTGCGGGATACGACCCCGGTCCGAGATGTCCTTGCCGGCCTTCTTGGCCCACTCCCGGATCGCCTTGTTCTGTTCCCGATCGGCGGTCGCGCCACCCCGACCGCGGGCAGCCCGCCCACCGATCACGACACCGCCGCGGCCGACCTTGGTGCCGGCACCCACGTACGACGCAAATGCATCGCGCAATTTCGCGGCGTTGGCGCTCGACAGGTCGATCTCGTACTGAACGCCGTCGAGGGCGAACTTGACGGTCTCGTCCGCGTCCCCGCCGTCCAGGTCATCGACCAGCTTGTGAATGATCTGCTTGGCCACGTCCCACATTCCTTTCGAGCAGGGTGCTCCTGCTAACGAGAGCACAATAACCCCCGCGCTGCTCGTCGCGTCAATAGGCTCCGGTTACGGCTCGGCGTACGAGCGGACGGGACTACTCCTGGCGGACCAACGGGAAGAGGATCGTTTCCCGAATTCCGAGGCCGGTCAGGGCCATCAAGAGGCGGTCGATTCCCATTCCCATACCGCCGGCCGGCGGCATTCCGTACTCCATCGCCCGAAGAAAGTCCTCGTCGAGACGCATCGCCTCGTCGTCGCCGCGAGCCGCGAGCTGCGCCTGGGCCACCAGCCGCTCCCGCTGCACGATCGGGTCGACCAGCTCGGAGTACCCGGTGCCCAGCTCGAAACCGAGCACGTAGAGGTCCCACTTCTCGGCCAGACCCGGCTCGCTGCGGTGGCCTCGGGTGAGCGGGCTGGTCTCCTCCGGGTAGTCCCGCACGAAGGTGGGTGCCTCAAGGCTGGGAACGACCAGTTCCTCGAACAGTTCCTCGGCCAGCTTGCCCGGCCCCCACTTCGGGTCGACCGCCAATCCCACCTTGTCCGCGTACTCCACCAGACGGGTCCGGTCGGTGCGGACCGTGACCTCCTCGCCGAGCGCTTCGGAAAGCACGCCGAAGAGTGTCACCGACCGCCACTCACCACCCAGGTCGAACTCCCGCCCGTCGGCGTGGGTCACCACCGTCGAACCGCTCACCGCGATGGCCGCCTGTTGCACGAGATTACGGGTCAGCTCGCCGATCGTGTCGTAGTCCCCGTACGCCTGGTACGTCTCCAGCATCGCGAACTCCGGCGAGTGCGAAGAGTCGACACCCTCATTACGGAAGTTGCGGTTGATCTCGAAGACGCGGTCGACGCCGCCGACCACAGCGCGCTTGAGAAACAGTTCGGGAGCGATTCGCAGATACAGATCGGTGTTCAACGCATTGCTGTGGGTCACGAACGGTCGGGCCGTCGCGCCGCCATGCAGCAGTTGCAACATCGGCGTTTCCACCTCGATGAAGCCCTGCCCGTGCAGTGAATCGCGCAGACTGCGCACCGCGGCTGCCCGGGTGCGTACCATCTCCCGTGCCTGCGGCCGGACAATCAGGTCGACATAACGCTGCCGGACGCGTGCCTCCTCGGAGAGGGGCTTGTGGGCAACCGGCAACGGTCGCAACGCCTTGGCGGTCATTTCCCATTGCTGGGCCAACACCGACAGCTCACCCCGACGGCTGGTGATCACCTCGCCGGTGACGCCGACGTGGTCGCCGAGGTCGACGAGGCGCTTCCACGCCTCCAGCCGCTCCGGCCCGACCCGGTCCAGTGAGAGCATCGCCTGCAACTCGGTGCCGTCGCCGTCCCGGAGGGTGGCGAAGCAGAGCTTGCCCGTGTTGCGTACGAAGATCACCCGGCCGGTGACAGCGACCTGGTCGCCAGTCGCGGTGTCGGTGGGCAGGTCGGCGTAGGCCGCCCGGATCTTCGCCAGGGTCGTCGTGCGGGGGAAGCCGACCGGGTACGGCTCGACGCCCTCGGCGAGCATCCGGTCCCGCTTCTCCCGGCGGACCTTCATCTGCTCGGGAAGGTCGTCGGCGGGGTCCACTGGCACGGGGTTCTGCTCGGTCACGGCACGCTTCCTCGTCACGGAGATACAGGGGGTCAGGGCCGAGCGTACTCAAGCGTGCCTGAGGCCGTTACGGGATAACCTGCCCGTCATGGTCGATCACACTCACGCCCTGTCGTTCGGTGTCGCTGCGAGTGATTACGACCGGTTTCGGCCACGCTATCCCGAGGCTGCGGTCAGCTGGGCACTCGACGGGCTGAGCGAAGCCCGGGTGGTCGATCTCGCGGCGGGCACCGGCATCCTGACCCGCGCTGTGCTGGCAATGGGTCACGAGGTCGTACCGGTCGAGCCCGATCCGGGGATGCGGGCGCAGCTCGCCGCCAGCACCCCGGGCACGACGGCGCTGGCGGGCAGCGCCGAGGCCATGCCGCTGCCCGACGCGACGGCGGACGCGGTGCTGGTGGGGACGGCGTACCACTGGTTCGACCGGGGGCCCGCGCACGCCGAGATCGCCCGGGTGCTCCGCCCCGGCGGCACCTTCGCCCCCATCTGGAACATCCGGGACGGCAGCGTCGACTGGGTGGCCGAGCTGGGTCGCATCGCCCACTTCGGGGACAAGTCGACCAGCCGGGTCTTCGGCGAGCGCCCCGACTTCGGCCCCGCGTTCGACGCCGTCGAGAAGCGCGAGTTCACGCACCGCACCACGCTCACCCCGGACGAGCTGCTCGGCATGGTCCGCACCCGCTCGTACTGGCTCACCGCCTCCGCCGACGATCAGCGGCGGGTCGAGCGGGAGCTGACCGACCTCCTGAACACGCACCCCGCCCTGGCTGGGCGGGACACCATCGAACTGCCGTACCGGACGCTGGTGCTGCGCGCCCGGCGGCGCTGACGCCCGCACGGAGGCCGGCCCGACGGCGGCCGGGGTCAGGTGTTGCGGTCGTAGACCATCCGCAGACCGATCAGGGTGATCATCGGCTCGTGGTGAGTGATGCTGCGACACTCGTTGATCACCAGAGAGGCGAGGCCGCCGGTGGCGATCACCGCCCGCACCTCGCCCAACTCCTCGGTCATCCGCTCGACGATCCGGTCCACCTGCCCGGCGAAGCCGAAGTACAGGCCGGCCTGGAGGCACTCCACGGTGTTCTTGCCGATCACCGAGCGGGGCTTGGTGGCCTCGACCTTGCGCAGTTGCGCGGCCCGGGCGGCCAGCGCGTCGAAGGAGATCTCGATGCCCGGGGCGAACGCGCCGCCGAGGAACTCACCACGCTCGCTGATCACGTCGAAGTTGGTGGTGGTGCCGAAGTCCACAACGATCGACGGACCGCCGTAGAGGGTGTACGCCGCCAGGGTGTTCACCACCCGGTCGGAGCCCACCTCCTTGGGGTTGTCGATCGCCAACTGCACGCCGGTCCGCACGCCCGGCTCGACGACGACGCTCGGCACCTCCGCGTAGTAACGGCTGAGCATGGTGCGCAACGACCGCAGCGCCGCCGGCACGGTCGAGCAGGCGGCCACACCGGTGATCTCGACGTTGTCCCCGGCGAGCAGACCCCGGAACATCAGGCCCAGCTCATCCGCCGTCGAGCGGGCATCGGTCTTGATCCGCCAGGAGTGCACCAGCTTGTCGCCGTCGAAGGTCGCCAGCACGGTGTTGGTGTTTCCGATGTCGATGCAGAGCAGCACGAACGCAGCCTAGACAACTACTCGCTGCGCAGGTCCAGCGCGATGTCCAGGATCGGCGACGAGTGCGTCAGCGCGCCCACCGAGAGGAAGTCCACGCCGGTGGCCGCGTACCGGCCGGCCACCTCCAGGGTCAGCCCGCCGGTCGCCTCCAACTCGGCCCGGTCACCCACCGCGGCCACCGCCCCGGCCAGCACCTCCGGCGTCATGTTGTCGCAGAGCAGGAAGTCCGCGCCGGCCTCCACCGCCTCCACCGCCTCGTCGACTGTGGTCACCTCGACCTGCACCGGCACCTCCGGGAAAGCCTCCCGGACCCGCCGGAATGCAGCGGTGATGCCCCCGGCCGCCAGCTTGTGGTTGTCCTTGATCATGGCCACGTCGTAGAGGCCCATCCGTTTGTTGGTGCCGCCGCCGGCCCGCACCGCGTACTTCTCCAGCGCCCGCAGGCCCGGCGTCGTCTTGCGGGTGTCCAGCACCATCGCCTTCGAGCCGGCCAGCGCGTCCGCCCAGGCGCGGGTGTGGGTGGCCACCCCGGACATCCGGCAGAGCAGGTTGAGCGCCGTCCGCTCGGCCGTCAGCAGCAGCCGGGTCGGGCCGCTCACCGTCGCCAGCACGTCGCCGCGGGCCACCCGCTCGCCGTCGCGGGCCAGCACCGACACCTCGACGGTACGACCGAAGCCATTCACCTCGCCCACCAGCTCGAACACGGCAGCGGCCACCGCCATCCCGGCCAACACCCCGTCCGCGCGAGCCACCAGGTCGGCGGTGTCGGTCTGATCCGCCGGAATGGTGGCCACGCTTGTGACGTCCAGGAAATCCGGGCCCAGATCCTCCACCAGCGCGCCCTCGATCACCTGCCGTACGTGCGCCGGATCCAACCCGGCCGCCCGCAACGCCGTCTCCGTCGACTCGATCACGAGTTTCCCTCCCACTGTTGCGTCACCCGGCCCTGCGCCCCGACCGCACCGACCAGATGGCCCAGCCACCGTTCGTCGGCCGTCGGGAAGTCCTCCCGCCAGTGGCAGCCCCGGGTCTCACCACGGGCGTACGCGGCGGCGACCAGCGTCGACGCCACGGTGAGCAGGTTCGTCGCCTCCCAGTCGGCGGTACGCGGCCGGCCCCGGGCCACGCCCAGGTCGGTCAACGTGCCGGCCGTCCCGGCCAACGTCGCCGCGGATCGGAGCACCCCCGCCCCCCGGGTCATCGCCCGTTGCAGGGTCGGCGTCACCTCCGCGGGCAGCACCCAACCCGTCCCGCCACGCCACGCGCCGGTCTCCGCCGGCTGGGCCTGCTCGGGCAGGCCGGCCGCGATGTCCTCGGCGATCCGCCGGGAGAAGACCAGACCCTCCAGCAACGAGTTGCTGGCCAGCCGGTTCGCGCCGTGCACACCCGTGCAGGCCACCTCGCCGCAGGCGTACAGGCCCGGGATGGAGGTACGGCCGCGCAGGTCGGTCCGAACCCCGCCGGAGGCGTAGTGGGCGGCCGGCGCCACCGGGATCAGATCGGTCGCCGGGTCCACGCCGATCGCCAGGCAGGACGCCACGATGGTGGGGAACCGACCGGCCAGGAAATCGCCGCCCAGGTGCCGTGCGTCGAGGAAGACGTGGTCCGCGCCGGTGGCCAGCAGCACCCGGTGGATGCCCTTGGCCACCACGTCCCGGGGTGCCAGCTCGGCCAACTCGTGCTGGCCCACCATGAACCTCTTGCCGTCCGCGTCCACCAGGTACGCGCCCTCGCCGCGCAACGCCTCCGAGACCAGCGGCTGCTGCGCGTGCCCCGCCCCGGGCACCCCCGCGCCGGACGGGGTGATCAGGGCAGTCGGGTGGAACTGGACGAACTCCACGTCGGTCACGGCCGCGCCGGCCCGCAGCGCCAGCGCCACCCCGTCCCCGGTGGAGACCGCCGGGTTGGTGGTGGCCGAGAAGATCTGCCCCATGCCACCGGTGGCGAGCACGACGGCACGGGCCAACAGCGCGCCGACGCCGTCCTCGCTGCCCTCACCCAACACGTGCAGGGTGATCCCGCAGGCCGGGCCGAGCCCGTCCGGACCGTCGCCCGGCGCGCGCAGGAGATCCAGCACGAGGGCGTGCTCGAACAGCCGGATCCACGGGTCGCGCTGCACCGCGGCGTGCAGGGCCCGCTGCACCTCCGCGCCGGTGGCGTCGCCGCCGGCGTGCACGATCCGGTCCGCCCGGTGCCCGCCCTCGCGGGTCAGCATCAGCGAGCCGTCCGGGTGCCGATCGAACTCGGCGCCGATCCGGATCAACTCACGCAGGCGGGTCGGGCCCTCCTCGACCAGCACCCGGACCGCCGCCGGGTCGCACAGCCCGACCCCGGCGACCTCGGTGTCCCGGGCATGCGCCGCCGGGGTGTCGGCCGGGTCGAGCACGGCGGCGATGCCACCCTGCGCCCACCGGGTCGAGCCGTCGTCAATGTTGACCTTGGTGACCACCGTGACGTGCAGGCCGGCCTCCCGCAGGTGCAGCGCCGCGGTCAACCCGGCGACGCCGGAACCCACCACGATCACGTCGGTGGTCTCCACCCACCCGGGCGCGGGCGCGGCCAGCAGCGCGGGCAGGGCAGGCAGGTCGACGGTCGGAAGGTCCATCCCCCCAGTCAACCCGAACCATCCTCGCCCGGGGCGGCGGGGGCGGGACGAGTGTTTTGGGCGACCCCGTCCGTCCCGCGCCGCGCCGCGCCGACCGTCAGGCCGTGGTCACTTCGTCCGGACCGGCAGACCAGCCGGGCCCGCGCCCTTCAGCGAGGCGGTCACCGTACGGTCGCTGAGCCACAGATAGCAGCGGACGCCCCGATCACCGACCTTCCAACGCCCCACCCCCGGCGGACGGACCACCACACCGCTGCGGAAGCGCAACGTGGCGTCGTCAGGTACGCCCGCGTACCGGGCCAGGACACTACGACAACCCGTGTAGAGCGGCAGCCAGTCGGCGTCCCGGGTCGGGTACGCCAGGTCCGGTGCGCGCCACACCCCGACGAACTCGGCGTCGTGCTGTTTACCGCACTCCACCGGGGTCAGCGTCTGCACACCCCGGCCGGCCCCACCGCGGGTCTGCTGACAACCGAGGCGCAGCCCGGTGGGCCCCTTCAACGCGTCCCGCAGACTGCCCGACCGGACCACCACTGTCGCCGCCGCCTCGACGGTGGTCAGCTCGGTGAGGTCGCAGCGGAACCACCGGGAACCCGCCGCCCACCCCGGCCCGTTGGGCAGCGCCACTGACAGCCGCAGCCGGCCGGACCGCCATTCGTCACCCACGTAGCGGGTCGCCCGGGTGTCACACTCGGCGAACGCACCCCGCAGCTCGGCCGAACCACCCGCCGGAGCGGCCGCCCGCTCGGCCGGGAAAGCCCCGACGTGCACCGTCTCCAAACGGTGCGGCCCGGCGCAGTCCACCGGCTCATAACTGGCCAGGCTGACCAGATCGGTGAAGTCGGCGGTGTGACACACACCGGCGGCCGGAGTGAACGCCGACGGCACCGGCAACGCCGCCCAGTCGTCGGTCAGATCACCGTCCAGGCCGCCGGACCCGGCGCAGCCCACCAGCAGCACTGCCGTCACGGCAGCGGCGAACAGGGTCGTCATGGCACGGCTCATCGCGGCCTCCCCCAGCCACCGACCGGCTTCCGCCAGCGTGCCCAGGGTAACCGGAAATGACCTTCCGGTAACAGACCGGAATCACGGTACGGGGGATCAGACTCCGGACACGGCCAACGGGCTGGGCACCGGGGCACCGGCCGTGCCAGGCGCCGCCGCAGCCGGATCGGTACCCAACTCGATCACCCGGTTGTCGGCGTCGACGTGCACGACCCGTGGCCGGTACATCCGGGCCTCGGCGTCGTCCATCTGCCCGTACGAGATCAGGATCACCAGGTCGCCGGGGTGCACCAGGTGCGCGGCGGCGCCGTTGATGCCGATCACGCCGCTGCCCCGCTCACCCGGGATCACGTACGTCTCCAGCCGGGCGCCGTTGGTGATGTCCACGATCGCCACCTGCTCGCCGGGGAGCAGGTCGGCGGCGTCGAGCAGATCCTCGTCCACGGTCACCGAACCGACGTAGTGCAGGTCGGCCTGGGTCACCGTGGCTCGGTGGATCTTCGACTTGAGCATGGTCCGCAACATCGGAGTGGCCTTTCGCGGGTATTCGGTGGCGGGTGGTACGGCCGGGTCAGGGGCGCGGGGCGAGATGGATCGCCGCGTTGTCGATCAACCGGGTGGCGCCGACCCAGGCGGCGATCACCAGCCGAGCCGGCCCAGCCACCGGCCCCGGTTCCAACTCGGGATCGGTGAGCACCAGGTAGTCGAGGCGGGCACCGGGCGTACCGGCGCCGAACGCGGCGTGCGCGGCGGTCAGCACCGCAGCCGCGTCCAGGCCGTCGTCGGCGGCCTGCGCGCCGGCCCGAAGCGCGGCGGACAGACTCAGCGCGGCGGCCCGCTCCGGCTCACTCAGGTAACGGTTGCGGCTGGAAAGGGCCAACCCATCCGGCTCCCGAACGGTCGGTACGCCGACCACCTCGACCGGCACGTCCAGGTCGCGGGCCATCCGCCGGACCAGGGTGAGCTGCTGGTAGTCCTTCTCGCCGAAGAACGCCAGGTCCGGCCGGGTGAGCTGGAGCAGCTTCAGCACCACCGTGAGCACCCCGTGAAAGAAGCCGGGGCGGCTCGCCCCCTCCAGCTCGCCGCCGAGCTGGCCCGGATCGAGGCGTACGCGGGGCTGACCGTCCGGGTACATGTCCGCCACCGACGGGGCGAAGACCAGATCCGCGCCCGCCCGCCGGCACACCTCCAGATCGGCCTCAAGGGTGCGCGGGTAACGGTCGAAGTCCTCGTTCGGCCCGAACTGCAACGGGTTCACGAAGACCGTAACCAGCACGTGGTCGGCCTGTTCCCGGGCCGCGCGCAGCAACGTCTCGTGGCCGGAGTGCAGCGCACCCATGGTCATCACCACCCCGACAGTGCCCTTCAGCCCGGCCCGGGCGTCGGCCAACTCGGCGCGCGTGTGCACCACCTGGGTCACAGCGACACGTCCGTTCGCGACTGCGGGGCTCGCAGGATCGGCTCACTCCTCGCGCTCACGCGGCCACCTCCCGACCGCTGTCGGCCAGCACGCCGAGCAGCGACTGCGCGTCCACCGGCCGCAACCGGCCGGCGGCGATAGCCCGGTCGGCGGTACGACGGGCCAACGCCAGGTACGCGGGGACGGATTCCGGTGCGGTGGCCGCCAACCGGGCCAGGTGCCGCTGCACGGTGCCCGCGTCGCCACGGGAGACCGGACCGGTCAACGCGTCGTCACCGAGCCGCAGCGCGTTCTCCAGGGCGGCCCGCAGCAGCGGGGCCAGCACCTTCTCCGGCCGGGACACCCCGGCGTCCCGCAACCGGTCGGCCGCCTCGTTGACAAGGGTCACCAGGTGGTTCGCGCCGTGCGCCAGCGCGGCGTGGTAGAGCGGCCGGTCCGACTCGGCCACCCACTCGGGCACGCCACCGAGGTCGGTGACCAGTCGGGCAGCCAGTGGGCGCAGCTCCGCCGGGGCGGTCACCCCGTACGAGATGCCGTCCAGCCGGGTCAGGTCGTCCGGCGTACCGGTGAAGGTCATCGCGGGGTGCAGGGCGAGTGGCCGGGCGCCGGCCGCGACGGCCGGCCCGAGCACGGCCAGGCCGTGAGCCCCCGAGGTGTGCGCGACGATCTGGCCCGGGTGCAGCGCGCCCCGCTCCGCGAGGTCGGTCACCACACCGGCCAGCCTGTCGTCCGGCACCGCGATCAGCAGCAGGTCGGCGGCGGCGTGGGCCACGGCGGCGACCGGGCGACGGGGCACCTCGGGCAACAGCAGGGCGAGGCGGGCGCGACTGGCTCCGGAACTGCCGGAGACGGCGACCACCCGGTGACCGGCGGCGGCGAGCGCGGCGCCCAGCACGGCGCCGACCCGACCGGCGCCAATGACACCGACGGTGAGCAGACGGGAAGTGGGGGGAGTGGCGGAGGCACCGAGAACGGCGGGCCCCTGCGGGGCGGCCGAACGCGGGCGCATCGGTGCGCTCATGTCGATGATCCAGTCCTCGAGAAGGGGTACCGGTCGATCGCAAGTATGCGCCCGGCCCACCGAACCCGGACAAGCATGTGTGAAAACCTTCACCACCCCCGCAAGTGCCCTTCGCCACCGTCCCCGACCGCCCCAGACCAGCGCGTTCCCCCTGCACCCATGATCAAGTGCTGAAAAGTAGGTAACCGGAGCTATTCTGACCTACTTTTCATCACCTGATCACCGTGCGCCGCGCCCGCTGCATTCGGAGTGAACTGATGTCGATCGCCTGGCGAGACGCGATGAGCCGAGCCCTCTACGGGCCGGGCGGCTTCTTCGTCGCCGGCACCGGCCCGGCCGGTCACTTCCGCACCAGCGTGCATGCCTCCCCGGCCTTCGCCACCGCGCTGCTGCGCCTGCTCACCCAGGTCGACGCGGCCCTCGGGCACCCGGCGCGGCTCGACGTGGTCGACATGGGGGCGGGTCGGGGCGAGCTGCTACGGGCGCTCGCCGGGCTTGCTCACGATCCCACCGGGCTCGCTCACAGTCCCACCGGGCTCGCTCACAGTCCCACCGGGCTCGCGGTGGGGGTTTCCGGGGAGCCCGCCCACTCCGGGCGGTCAGGCTTGATCCCTGCGTGGTCGGGCTCCCCGGAAACCCTGACCTCCATGGCCTCCGCCCGTCCGGCACCCGGCGGGCCGTCGTTGGCCGCCGTCCCTCCGTCGCTCGCCGAACGCGTCCGCTTCACAGCCGTCGAGTACGCGAACCGCCCCGAAAACCTGCCCGAAGAAATCAACTGGGTGTCTGAGATCCCCGCCGGGATCACGGGGGTGCTGCTCGCCACCGAGTGGCTGGACAACGTCCCCCTCGACGTGGCAGTGCATTCCGAAGATGGCTGGCGATACGTGCTGGTCGACCCGGAGAGTGGTGCCGAATCGATTGGTGAGCTGGTCAGCCCGGCTGATCTCGACTGGTTGACCACCTGGTGGCCCAGCTCCGCGACCTCGCCGAGTACGGACGGCGCCCCGAATCCGGGGGTGACCTGGACGGGCGCGACAAGCGACAGCGAGTTGGGTTTCGGGGCAGCCCGGCCGGCGCAGGGATCAAGCCTGACCGCCCGGAGCCGGCCGAGCTGCCCCGAAACCCCCCACAGCGACCACCGCGCAGAGATCGGCAGACCACGGGACGAAGCCTGGGCCAACGCGGTGCGACAGATCAGCCGAGGGCTGGCGGTTGCCGTTGACTACGGGCACCTACGCGACGAGAGGCCGGTCGACGGGACGTTGACCGGGTACCGGGGTGGGCGGCAGGTGCCTCCGGTGCCTGACGGGTCGAGTGACGTCACAGCGCACGTGGCCATGGACTCGGTCGCCTCCGCTGGTGCGGCGGTCGCCCGGTGCGCGTACTCCCTGGCCCTGCAGCGGGAGGCGCTGCGGGCGCTCGGGGCCGACGGCGGGCGACCACCGCTCAGCCTGGCCGGCACCGACCCGGTCGGCTACGTGCGGGCGCTGGCCGCCGCGTCGACGGTGGCCGAGCTGACCGACCCGGCCGGGCTCGGTGGGCACTGGTGGTTGCGCCAGCCGGTCGGCATCCCGCTCGGGTCGGCCGTGGCACGATGACGGGCATGACCACCGACGCCGGGGACCTCCGTGAACTGACCGTCGGCACCGGGGCCGGGCTGATCCCCGGCACCGGTGATCAGCAACTCGGCACCGACATGGTGCTGAACATCGGTCCGCAGCACCCCTCCACCCACGGTGTGCTGCGGTTGAAGCTGGTGCTCGACGGCGAGCGGGTGGTCGCCTGTGAACCGATCGTCGGTTACATGCACCGGGGCGCGGAGAAGCTCTTCGAGGTGCGTGACTACCGGCAGATCATCGTGCTGGCCAACCGGCACGACTGGCTCTCGGCGTTCTCCAACGAGCTGGGCGTGGTGCTCGCTGTGGAACGCCTGATGGGCATGGAGGTGCCGGAGCGGGCCACCTGGCTGCGGATGGCCCTGGCGGAGCTGAACCGGGTGCTGAACCACCTGATGTTCCTCGGCTCGTACCCGTTGGAGATCGGGGCGATCACGCCGATCTTCTACGCCTTCCGGGAACGCGAGACCATCCAGGCGGTGATGGAGGAGGTCTCCGGTGGCCGGATCCACTACATGTTCAACCGGGTGGGTGGCCTCAAGGAAGAGGTCCCGTACGGGTGGACCGGGCGGGCCCGCGCGGCGATCGGCGAGGTACGCCGCCGGTTGCCCGACCTGGACCACCTGATCCGGCGTAACGAGATCTTCCTGGCCCGCACCGTCGGCGTGGGCGTGCTGTCCGCCGCGGACGCCGCCGCGTTCGGCGCGTCCGGGCCGGTGGCCCGCGCGTCCGGGCTGGACCTGGACCTGCGCCGCGACGACCCCTACCTGGCCTACGACGAGCTGGACGTGCCGGTGGTCACCAAGACCGCCGGGGACTGCCACGCCCGCTTCGAGGTACTGCTCGACCAGGTGTACGCGTCACTGGACCTCGCCGAGCAGTGCCTCGACCGGGTGGACCGGTTGACCGGGCCGATCAACACCCGGCTGCCGAAGGTGCTCAAGGCGCCGGAGGGGCACACGTACGCCTGGACGGAGAACCCGCTCGGCATCAACGGCTACTACCTGGTGTCGCGGGGTGAGAAGACGCCGTGGCGGTTGAAGCTGCGCACCGCCTCGTACGCGAACGTGCAGGCGTTGGCCACCCTGCTCCCCGGCTGCCTGGTCCCCGACCTGATCGCGATCCTCGGCTCGATGTTCTTCGTGGTCGGCGACATCGACAAGTGACCGGAGCCGCCTGACCGGTCACCGCCAGCGGTCGGTTGGTGGCGCGCCCCCGGCACGCGGCACGTCGTCCTGCGGTGGGTAGCCGTAACGCTCGTCGACCCGCCGCCGGCCGGTCCGTTCGGGCGCGGGTTCCGCCTGGTGGCCGCGTTGGCGCGGTGGGCGCCACTCGTCCGGCATCGGCACACCGCCCACCGGCAGCGCGGGCCTTTCCGGCTCGGCCCGCCGACCACCGTCGTGGCGGCGCGGTTCCTCATACCGGCCGGCGTCCTCGTAGCGGCCAGCGTCCTCGTGACGGCGCGGCTCCTCGTGACTGCGCGGCTCCTCGTGACGGACGGCGGCCCAGCGGTCGGCCACCCGGTATTCGGTGCCGGTGGCGTCGGCGTGCACCTCGGCCCGACGTTCGCCGACGCGCAGCTCCCGACCGTTCTCGTCGTCGCGGACGGCAGCCCACCGGTCACCGGCCCGCAGCTGAGACCAGTACTCGCCGGTGTCGTCGGCCCGCAACGGCGGCCCGGCCTGCGGCGCCGGGGCGCCCGCCCGGTCGCGCTGCTCCGACCAGCCCCGATCGTCCGGGCTGTCCCAGGATTCCGCCGCCGGCCTCTCCGGGCTGCGGTGTGACCGGGCGGGCGGGGCTGGCTCGTCGGAATGGGCGTACGCGTCGCGCCGATCCGTCCACTCCGGTTCGTCGCGGCGGCCCGGCCAGCCCGCCTCGTCGCCGTACCCGGCTCGGGGGTGCTGCTCCGGCTCGCTCCTCGCCCGGCCGGCAGGGCGTGAGGGCTGATCGGCGTCGCGGCCCCGGGTCCACTCCTGAGCGGGTGGGGTCCACTGACCGGCGTACCCGCCGCCGTAGCGCCCGGCCGGCTCGGCCGGGCCGCCGTCCACCACAGTGTGTCGGGTGGTGACGTGCACGGTCTCGGTGTGCCGGACCACTCCACCCGGCCGGTGTGCCGCCTCGGGGCGGTCGTGCTCCCGGGGGCGAGCTGAGCCGTACGCGGTGGCGGCCGGTCGTTCCCCGCCGTACATGCCGGCGGCGGGCTGCTCGGGGGCCTCCCGGGCGTACGCCGGCTCGTCGTCGTCCGGGTGCCCGGGGCGCCCCCACCGGGGCGCGTCGTCGGGGCCGGAAACCCGGGCGCGGCCGGCCGGCGCGTCGGCCCGGTTACGGGCCACCGGCGTGTCGTCCACCGGCGGCTCGACGGCAGCCACCCGGGCCCGTGCGACGCCTGCGGGCTCGACGGCGGGGGCGGCACCGGCGGGGGCGGCACCACTGGCGTCGAGACGGCGGCGCACCGCAGCGATCCCCTCATGGGCCCGTTGCGCCTGGTCGAGTGCCTGGTTACCGCGCTGGGCGGCGGCCACGATCTCGCCGCGCAACTCCCGACGCAGCTCCTCGATCTCGTCCAGCAACTCGTCGGTCCGCGCCGAGGCGCCCTCGTTGTCGGGCCGCAAGGCGATGGAGAGGCCGATCAGCACCACCGCGAGGATGGCGAGCACCGCAGCGAAACGCAACGGGCCATTGCCGTCGGCCACCAGCAGGATCAGCGCCGCCACCGGCGCGAGAGCGACGCCCGCCCAGAAGAGCATGGTCAGCAGCGTTGGTTGACGCCGGGCGTCAGAGGTGGCCGGGGCTGGCATGGATGTGCAGCCTACCCACGATATCCAGCGGAGGGAACGGGGTCCCCGGACGCGCGGACGCCCCCGCCCGGTCGGGGCGGGGGCGTCCTCAGCACGTGCGAAAAGGGCTCAGCTGGTGGCGAAGGCGCCATCCGACGAGAAGATCAGACCCACGCTGATCGAACCGTCGCGGAGCCCGCTCTTGGTCAGCGGCCCGCCCTGGTCCAGGGAGGAGAACTTGCCGACCGACAGCCCGTAGGTCTTCTCCAGGCCCGGCTTGCAGAACGGACGCTGCTCGCACTCCGGCGGGCCACCCAGCACTGTCGCGCTGCCGGAGCACTTCGCCGCCAACTCGGAGAGGGTCCGCACGCCGTACTTGTCGGCGAAGGCCTGGGTCACCGCGAAGGCGTTCTGGTCCTGTGCGGCGGCCGGGGTGCCGAAGGTGAGGCCGGCCTTGTCGCCCTCGGTCTTCAGCGCGGTCACCGTCGTGTTGATGTCCGGCGAGGAGATCGGCTGGGCGTTCTGGCCGTTGGCCTTGGTGTTGAGGAACTCGGCCATCGTCGCCGCGTACTCCGGGACGACCTGGATCTCGCCCTTCTCCAGAGCCGGCGCGTAGAGCTCCCGGTTGCCGATCTGCTGCACCTTGACCTGGTAGCCGGCGGCGTTGAGCGCGATCCGGTACAGCTCACCCAGGATCTGACTCTCGGCGAAGTTGCCGGCGCCCACAGTGATGTCGCCACCCGGGCCCTTGGCGATGCCCGCGGTGAGGTTGTTCGCGCTGGCGAACTCCTCGGCCGCCACCTTGGGGGTCTTGCGGTCCTCGTTGACGGCCTTGTTGAGCTGGATCAGCTTCGGGGTGTCGAGTGCTGCGGAGACCTTGTCCAGTGCGGCGATCAGCTGCGGGTTGGCCGCCTTGCTGTTGACCGCCGGGATGACGTTGTCGGAGTTCTGGAGCTTCTTGTCGTCCTGCAGAGCGATGAGCTGCTGGCCGGCGACCGGGGCGCACCCGGCGCCGGAGGCGCTCGTCTGGGGTGCGTCGGTGCCGGACGAGCCGGCGTCACCGCAGCCGGTGAGCAGTGCTGCCCCGGCGACGGCGCTGACCGCCCCGATCGCCAGGCGTGTACGTGCGCGCATGAGCCCGCCTTCCGTGTCCCGGCGCGGCCCGTCCCGGGCCGGCCGCGTGTCCGACGGGCGATCCTGACTGTCGGCCGCCCGCGAATGTCCACCCAACATGCTCCGGAACCGACCGACAACTTGGGATGGACTTCGTCACCCCATCGTCACCGATTTGACGGCTGCGGGTCGCCAGCTCGACGCGGGCTCACCCGGACGGGTCAGGCGCTCCCGGTCGCGTCGGCGGCCCGGGGCCGCCCTAGGCGCTGCCGCCCACGCCGCAGCGGCTTGGGGGTGACAAGCCGTTCGACGCCGCCGAGGACCACCTCGGCCAGCAGCGCGAGCCCGGCCACCAGCACACCACCGGCGACGATCTGCCCGCCGCCGGCCGCGATTCCGATGCCGAAGCCGGTCCGGATGATCTGGCCCAGGCCGCCGCCGTTGACGAAGGAGGCCAGCGCGGCGGTCGCGATCACCTGGACCGCCGCGGTGCGGAAGCCGGCCGCCAGATAGGGCACCGCGAGCGGCAACTCCACCCGGCGCAACAGCTGCGTGCTGGACAGGCCCATCCCCCGGGCCGCGTCGCGGGCCTCCGGGTCCACCTGCCGCACCCCGGTGTACGCGTTGGCCAGCAGCGGGGGCACGGCGAAGACGGCGAGCGCCACCACGACCGGTGTCTTCCCGAAGCCGCTGGCGAAGACCACCGGGAGGATGGTCAGCAGCGCCAGGGTGGGGATGGCCAGGGTGGCGTTGGAGATCAGCACCACGAGGCCGCCACCTCGCCCGAGGTGCCCCAACCAGAGCCCGAGCGGCCAGGCCACCAGGCAGCCGAGCGCCACGGCCAGGGCGGAGATCGTCAGGTGCTCGCCGAGCCGGTCCAGCATGCCGCCGGGGTTGGTCCAGTTCAGTGGGTCGTTGATCCAGGTGACGGCCTGCCCGATCGGGTTCTCCGCGACGGTCACCGTGCCCTCCGGGTGGACCAGGGGGTCACCAGTCGGGCGACCAGGATGAGCAACAGGTCGAGCACGACCGCGAGCGCAACACAGAGCAGTGCGGCCGTCATGATCTCGGCCTTGTAGAGGTTGTTCTGGAAGCCCGCGAAGATGAGCTGCCCGAGGCCGCCGTGCCCGACCAGCACCCCGACTGTGACCAACGCCACCGTCGAGACGGTCGCCAGCCGTACGCCGGTCACGATGCCCGGCAACGCCAGCGGGAGGTCGATCCGGAACAGCCTCCTCCAGCGGCCGTAACCCATGCCCTCGGCGGCCTCGCGAACCTCCGGGGGCACCTGGTTGAGACCGGCCACCACGTTGCGCACGATCAGCAGCAGCGCGTAGAGGACCAGCCCGACCAGCACCGTGGTCGCACCGGTGCCCAGGTAGGGGGCGATGAACGCGAAGAGCGCCAACGACGGGATGGTGTAGACCACCCCGCTGACAGCGAGGATCGGACCGGCGAGCGGACGGACCCAGTACGCCAACACGGACAACGGCAGGGCGATCAACACCGCGATCAACACCGCTCGCCCGGTGAGGGAGGCGTGTTCGCGCACCGCGGCGAGGATCGTGTCAGAGTTGTCCCGCACGTACTGCCAGGAGAACCAGGGGTTACCCGGGTCGGCCCGGTAGCTCAGGCGGAAGGACATACGTGGACGTTACCCCGGAGGCTGCCGACGTGACCCAATCCCCTCGCGCGGCGTCGATCTCCCTGGAGGGCATCCAGAAGCGCTACCCGAACGGCACCGAAGCGGTCCGGGACCTCAGCCTGGAGGTCCGGGCCGGCGAGCTGGTGGTGCTGATCGGCCCGTCCGGCTGCGGCAAGTCGACGGTGCTGCGGATGATCAATCGCCTGATCGAACCGACCGCCGGTCGCATCACGCTCGGCGACGAGGACGTCACGAACGTCGACCCGGTGCGACTGCGCCGTCGAATCGGATACGTGATCCAGAACGTCGGCCTCTTTCCACACCAGACCGTGCGGGCCAACGTGGCCACCGTGCCGGGCCTGCTCCGCTGGCCCAAGGGCCAGACCCGGGCCCGGGTCGACGAGCTGCTCGACCTCGTCGGGCTGGACCCGGCCGAGTTCGGCGGTCGCTACCCGCACGAGCTGTCGGGTGGCCAGCGGCAGCGGGTCGGAGTGGCCCGGGCGCTCGCCGCCGACCCGGTGGTGCTGTTGATGGATGAACCGTTCTCGGCCGTCGACCCGATCGTCCGGGCCCGCCTCCAGGAGGAGTTCCTGCGCCTCCAGGCCGAGGTGCGCAAGACGATCGTGCTGGTCACCCACGACCTCGACGAGGCCGTCCGACTCGGTGACCGGATCGCCGTCCTCTCCGAGGGCGGGCACCTGGAGCAGTACGACACCCCTGCCGCGCTGCTCGGCGCACCCGCCACCGCGTTCGTACGCGAGTTCGTCGGCGCCGACCGGGGCATCCGCCGGTTGGCGGTCACCCCGCTCGACCGGGAGACGCTGGAGCCGGTGCCCGAGGACGCCGCACCGGACCTGCCCACCGTCGCCGTGGACGGCTCGGCGTACGACGCGTTGGCGGTCCTGCTCACCTCGGGCCGGGACCGGCTCCTCGTGACCGACGCCGGCCGGCCGGTGGGCGCGCTCAGCCGGCAGCGCCTCCTCGACCTCGGCCGCCCGACCAGCTGACCCGCCCCGGCCGGGTCCGGACGACAGCCGTGCCCGACCTCGCCTCGGCCTGGTCAGGCGCGACCGCCGAGGCTGGCGATGCCGATGATCCACCCGGTGAGGAAGCCGTAACCGGCACCGGTGCTGGCGTCCTGCAGCGCGCCGAGCAGTGACGGTTCCGGGCCGAGCAGCGCCGCCAGCACCGCGGCCAACCCGCCAGCCAGCACGTACGCGGCCCAGCCGGAGAAGAACTGGCTGACCGGGCCGGGCACCCGGGCGACCTGGGCGGCGGGCAACAGGTAGAGCAGCGCCACGGCGAGGACCACCAGCAGCACGGCTCGCAGGTCGGCGGCGAACAACCCGCCGGCCTGCCCGTCCGCGTCGAGCCGCCAGGCCGGCCAGGCGAGCAGGCGCGCGTAGAAGGCCCCGGCCGAATCCGGGTCGGTCAGGGTGACGGCCCAACCGGTGTACGCCGGACTGCCGCAGATGCCGACCAGCAGCAACACGGCGAGCGCGCCGGTGCCGGCGGCCGTGCCGTAGCGGCTGACCGGGCCGGAACGGTGGACCAGCGACGCGATCCGCCCAGGCCCCGAACCGGTGGCTCGGGCGGACCTGGGCTGCCCCGAGCGGCTCAGTGCTTCATCAGGTAGTCGATGAAGGCGGCCCGCAGCAGCGGCGCCGACTCCTCGTAGCCGTGACCGGTAAGCTCCCGCCACAGCGCGTTGGCCTCGTCGATCGTCGGGCCGATCGAGTTCGGGGCGCCATCCAGCACCGTTGCCTCGTCCGCGTTCGGCAGGTGGCGCAGCACCGACCAGAAGAAGCCCACGTCCCGATGGTCCCGGGCCCGGGCGAACGCCCGCTCCCGCAACTCCTCGGTGGACAGCGCGTCAAGCTCCTCGAACGAGGTTCCGCCCGGGGTGGCGGCAGGTGAGTCGGTCATGTCGCCGAGCCTAACGGTCGAGATCAGCTCCGGCTCGGCGGACGCGACGCGGCTCACCGCTCGTCGGTGTCCCACCGTCGCGGGCCGTCCTCCCACCGCGGATCCCGCCACGGGTCGATCGGCTGCGGCGCGGCCTGGGTCGGCAGCGTGGGCGGCCAGTTGTCGACGGACTGCGGCTGCGGCGTGGTCCAGCCCGAGCTGATCGTGCCGTCGCTGACCGGCTCGGGCCGCTCGGGCCTGCCCGGTCGGGGCCGCCCGAGCGTCTCGACCAGCCGAGTCGCCAGCAACCCGACGCCGAGCGCGGCCCCACCGACCACCCAGTTGCTCAGCGTCCAGCCGCGCTCCGACGCGTACACCTGGAAGACGGTGACCAGGCCGACCGCCAACAGCGTGCCGAACACACCGCCCCGGCGGCCGTACGCGCTGGTGCCGGCGAGCAGGGCCACGCCGACGGCCAGCACCGTCCAGTCCAGCCCCGAGGTGGGCGCCACCGGCCCGGGGTCGTTGGCGGCGAGCAGCATGCCGGCCAGAGCGGCCAGCACGGTGGAGACGACAAGCGCGGCGGCGGTCACCACGGCGGCCACCGCGCCCCGCCGACGGGCCGGATCGGCGATCGGTCGGTATCGGCCGACGAGCCGACGGATCGCCCGGATCGCGCCGAACAGCCCACCCAGGACGGCCACCGCGGCGAACCCGGCGAACAGGTAACCGGCGCTACCGCTGGGGTCGTAGTCGCCCTGCACCAGCACGGGCGCCGATCGGCGTTCGATGTACACCACCACGGCGGCGGCGCCGGCCAGGCTGGCCGCCCAGCCGGGCACGTGCAGCACCACCACGGCCAGCGCCAGCGCCAGCCCGCCCACCGCGGCGACCGCCACGGCCGGGCCGAGCGAAGCCGGCAGACCCCGGTCACCCTGCTCGGCGTAGTGCAGGGCGGCGGCTACCGCGATCGGGCCGACGGCCAGGTTCGGCGCGGCAGTCCGCAGGCTCAACCCTGCGGCCAGTGCGAGCAACCCCAGCCCGACCGCGTCGATCAGGAGCGTGCGCAGGTTCTCGTCGCGCACAGCGGCCGGATCCTCCCGCCAGAGCAGCCAGCTCACGGCGGCCAGCCCGGCCAGCAGCAGCAGCTCCCACCCCAGGTGTACGCCGATCCGATCCCGGCCAGGCTCACCGTGGGTGGGATCGTCGAAGACGTTGTCCAGAACGGCGGCCGGCACCCCGGAAGAGGGTTCGGCCGACCGGTCCCGGCCCGCTTCTTCGTAACCCATGACGCCGCCTCCCCAGTGGCCGACCGCCCCCAGTCCGGCGCACGGACGGACCCTGGGCGGCCCTTGCTCCCCGATCGCAGGCACCGTACCCGCGACCGCAGCCGGGCGTAACCCCCTGCTCAGCGCTGGCCGGGGCGGCTCTCCCGCGGGTCCTGCTCGTGCTCGTCGTCCGGGCGTTCCGGCACCCGGCAGGAGCGCTCCAACCAGAGCGCGGCGCCGACCAGTGCCAGCGAGGCGAGCAGGCCTCCGCCGGCGGCCGGTCGATCGTCCAGGGCGGCCCGGGTGGTCTCCACGAAGAGCCAGCCGGTGAGCCCCGCGTAGAAGCCCGCGAAGATCGCGGCGGCCAGCGCCGACGCCTTGGCCAGCACCACGAAGCGGGCGACCAACAGCGGATTGACCGGCTCCCGACCCGGTTTGCGCTCGATCCGGCCCCGGGTGTTGATCGCGGCGTACGCCTCCAGCACGGCGAGCCCGGCCAGCGTCACCACCGGCAACCAGGGCAGCCGGGGAATCCCGCTGTAGTAGAGGGTGCTGATCAGCAGCCAGGCCACCGCCGCCGCAGCCAGGCCGGCCACGACCAGGGTCGAGATCCGGGTGGGACCCATCCGCGACCCGTCCGGGCCCGACCCGCGGGGTGGGGGCTTCGCCTGCGTCATGCCGGCCGGTTCCGCTCGGTCATGCCGTCGACTCTAACGCCAACTCCGGCCGGGGACGCAGTTCCAACGCCCCGTCCGCCGCAGGGCCGGTGGTCAGCAGGTCGGTCAGCCAGCCGTGGCCGGGCAGCCGTCCGTACGGCTGGATGTCGATCCACGGACGCAGCACGAAGGCGCGCAGGTGCGCCCGGGGGTGCGGCAGGGTCAACTCCGGGTCGTCGCTGAGCACCGGCTCGTCGTCGTCACCCCAGACCGCGATCACGTCCACGTCGAGGGTGCGCGGCCCGAACCGCCGCTGCGGGTCACGGACCCGGCCGGCCGCGCGCTCCGCGTCGCGGGCCCGTTCCAGCCAGTCGCGCGGGGTTGCGCTCTCGTCCTGCACGAGCACCACCGCGTTGAGGTACGCGGGCTGATCGGTGTCGCCCCACGGTGGAGTCTCGTACACCCCGGAGAGCACGAGCACCGCGTCGCCGAGGGTGGCGACGGCCGTGCGCAGGTGCTCCAGGCGGTCGCCCAGGTTGCTGCCGAGCGAGAGAACCGCCCGGGTCACCGGTTACGCGCCCGGGTCATGGTGACGGCCACGTCGGTGAAGGTGTGCGGCACCGGTGCCTCGGGCTTGTGCACTGTGATCGTCGCGGCGTCGACCCGAACGTCGGCCAGGCAGACCGCGAGGAGCCGGTCCGCCAGGGTCTCGATCAGGTTGACCGGCTCGCCGGTCACCACCGCGACCAGGCGTTCGGCCAGCTCGCCGTAGTGCACCGTGGCGGCAACGTCGTCACTGGCGGCGGCTGGGCCTAGGTCCAGCTCCAGGACGGCGTCGACCACGAAGTCCTGCCCCTGAACGCGTTCGAAGTCGTACACCCCGTGCCGGCCGCGCGCCCGCAGGCCGGTCAGCTGGATCCGGTCCGTCGTCATCGCCGTACCCCATGCTCGTGATCGTGTTGGGTCAACTTCCTGTCGTGCGACGGCACGGCCAGGCGAGGGCTGCCGGTCGCCGCCCAGACGGCGAGCGCGTCGGCGGTGGCCCGCACGTCGTGCACGCGTACGCCCCAGGCGCCCGCGGCGACCGCCAGGACACTGGTGGCCACGGTGGCCGCCTCCCGCTGGGCGGTCGGTCGCGGCGTGCCGTCCGCGGCGGCGAGCAACCCACCGAGGTACGACTTGCGGCTCGCCCCGAAGAGCAGCGGGTAGCCGAGATCCAGCAACTCCGGCAGGCGGGCGCTGAGCTCCCAGTTGTGCGCGGCCGTCTTGGCGAAGCCGAGCCCGGGGTCGACGATGAGCCGGTCGGCGGCCACCCCGGCGGCCAGCGCCGTGTCGATCCGTTGGGACAGCTCGGCCCGGACGTCGGCCACCACGTCCGTGTAGGTGGCCAGGTCGCGCATGGCACGGGAGTGCCCTCGCCAGTGCATCAGCACCCAGGGGCAGTGCGCGTCGCGGACCACCCGGGCCATGTCCGGGTCGGCCAGGCCACCGGAGACGTCGTTGACCACCGCCGCGCCGGCGGCCAGGGCGGCCTCCGCGACCCGCGCGCGGCTGGTGTCGACGCTGACCGCCACACCGGCGGCGGTCAGCTCGCGAATGACCGGCAACACCCGCTCGACCTCGGTCTCGGCGTCGATCCGCGCGGCACCCGGACGGGTCGACTCGCCACCGATGTCGACCAGGTGCGCTCCGGCGTCCCGTAGACGGACGCCGTGTCCGACGGCGGCGTCCAGGTCGGCGTACCGTCCGCCGTCGGAGAAGGAGTCCGGTGTGACGTTGAGGACGCCCATCACCACCGGGCCCGAAGCCCGCACCAGATCGGTCACGACTAGACGGTACCGGTCGCGGCGGCGGCGCCCAGCGACCCGGGTGGGCCCCACACCACTACCCCTGACGTGCCGATTAGAACAGGTGTACGATCGGTCATCCGGGCAGTATCGGGCAGCCCCTTCGCGGCTTGTCGCAATCCGGGGCGGCCCGTACGCTTTGGAATTGGCCAGCATCGAGATGGCGAAGCTTGGAGGGAGGGCCGAAGCGGGGAAAATCCGCCCAAACCTCGCCACCCTCCGTGGTGAGTAACGAACACAGGGTCAAGAACGCCATGCCCTGTGGAGCACTTTTCCCGCCAGGCTTGCCTATTGCACCGCCGCGGCATCGCCGGCCGCGCTATGGGGAGGTTCCAGTGATCGCCTACGAGCTCATGGAGACGGCGTCGTCCGGCGTCGCCCACGCGCTCTCCACCCTGGCGTCGACTCCACTCGCGGAGCCGGCACCGAAGGGGATCGACACCAACGGTGTCGTCACCTTCTTCGCCAGCAAGATCGCGCCGATCCTGCTCGCCGTCCTGGGCGTCATCTTCATCGGCCGTGCCAGCCGAGGCGAGATCTCCAAGGTGCTGACCAGCTCCGCGATCGCCATCGTCGGGCTCGCCTTCATCGCGGGCGCGGCAACACTCTTCTTCGTCGGCGATTACCTGATCGACCTGATCTTCGAATAGGCGCGTTCACCACATGCGGCTGCGCACCGACGACGACATCTACCGGGCCCGCCTGGTCTACCTCGGGCCGCCCGGTTACACCCTTCCGGTCCACCTGCCCTACGCCCAGTACGGGCTCTTCATGTTGCTGGTCCCCCTCTACATGTTCATCCACTGGCTGTTCACGTTGACGGTCGAGCTCTTCCCCGCCTGGGAGATCGCGCTCGCCATCGTGACCACGTCGTTCATCTTCCGGCACGTCGACCCCGATCGGCCGGCGCGGGTGGTCATCCGCACCGCGCTGACCGACTGGCGACGCACCCGGGAGCCGGCGGTCGAGCAGCGCGATCCGCGCCTGGTCGGCAGCCGGATCAGGATTCGGGAGGAACTGGCATGACCGGACGTATGTCGAACGGCCCGTCGCAGGACGCGGGCATGGGTCTGCCGACAGCCGCCGAGGCGATCGCATGAGCCGCTCCTCCACGCCGGGCTCCCCGGCCGGCCGCCCTGGCGCACCGGTCGGTCACCGTGCGCACTCGTTCGACTACATCGAGGACGAGGACGAGGTTGCCCTCGACCCCGCACTGGTGACGTCACCCGGCCACGGTGCCGTCGGCGTGTTCCAGGCACCCCGCCCGGTTCCCCGCCGGACGCCACCGGCCGAGCCCACCGCCGTGTCGGCCGGCGAGAACGCCGACATCGACTCCCCCTTCCTGGACCTCTTCGGCGGCGGAGGGCGACCCGGCGCGGCGCGAGCCGTCACGGCCGGCCCGAGCACCCGCGAGCAGCCGGCGATCCCGCATCAGCCGCCACCAACCGCCGGCCCGGCACCCGCTCGCGCGGTTCCCGAGCTCGAGCCACCGTGGACCCCCGCCGACAACGGTGGCCTGCCCGTCGACCCACGACACGGGGGCGGCCACCCGGCCAGCGAGTCCCGGGTGCCGCATCAGGCCGGGGATCGACGGCCGATGGGGCGTCCGTCTGATGAGCCCGGTCCGTCCGCCGGCGGTCCGTCCGCGACCGCCGGCCCCGCCCGCCGACCCGCCAGCACCGCGCCGAGTGGCCGCCCCCCAGCGGCGCCGGCGGCTCAGGCGCAGCCCCAGCCGACGGCCGCCAGCCGGTCCACGGCTCCGCCGGAGCAGCCGGGGATGATCACATCTGCGAATCGGCCAGCTCTCGAGCGCACGGCGCGTCGGGCCACCGACCCGGACCGACCCAGGAGCACCGGCACCGCGGCCCCCGGTAAGGAGGTCGCCGCACCCCGACAGCGCACGGCGAGCCGACCGGACCGACCGATCAAGCCGACCCGGGTTCGCGCTCCGAAGATCAAATTCGGGGATCGGGATCCGTCGGTCGAACTGGCCATCACCGAGATCGCCGGCCACCTCACCTTCACACCGAACACCGTCACCGCCTGGTACTGGCTGCCCGAGGTCCGCTGGGCGTTCCGGCCGGACGCCGAACGCGAGGCGCTGCTGTCGGCGATCTCCGAGCAGTACGCCGGCCTGGCCGGCTTCCGACTGCACCTGCGCCGCACCACCCGGCCGTTTCCCGCCGACGAGTGGGCTCGCACCATCGACACGCACACGGCGGCACCCCTGCCCGACGTTCCCGGCACCACCGGCTGGGCCGACCACCTGGTCGCCGCCCAACGCCACCTGATGGCGGTCAACCACGCCGAGGGCCAGACCTACCTCGGTGTCACCTTCGCCCGGCGTTCCCTCGGCGACTCGCTCACCGAGCGGCTGCTGCGCACCTTCGGGCGAGGCACCGCCGATGGCGAGCGCCGCAAGCTCGGCCGCACCGTCGAACAGTTCGACGAGGTGCTCGGGGCATTCGGCATGCGCGGCCGACGGGTCACCGCCCAGGAGCTGGAATGGCTGCTCTACCGCTCGGTGGCGCTGTGCATGTCGCCGCCGAGCACCCTCTCCCCCGTGACCGACGGGCGCTGGTACTCGTTCACAACTGTGGAACATCACTTG
>NZ_JBEYSL010000031.1:0-25065 GCF_040642735.1 Micromonospora sp. NPDC047753
CCGGCGCGCAGCAGATGCCGGCGCAGCACCACCCGGGTCGGCCGGTCCCGTAGGGGGTGACGGTGACGTTGTAGGTGCCCGGTGTGGCGTACTTGTGCGTGGCGATCGGACTGGACTGGCGGGTGGAGGTTCCGTCGCCCCAGCTGACGTCGTAGTCACGGATCGGGACGAAGCCCGGCGTCGACGCGGAGGCGTCCACCCTGACCGTGCTCGTGGCGAGGTCCACTGTGGCGTCGAAGGACGACACCGGGTGTTTGACGGCCTCCGCGGTGCCACGGTCGGCGTACGCGATCGGGCCGGCGCCGGTGTTCGGCACGGCCGGATCGTCCCGGCGTGGCTTGCCCTCGGTGTCGAGATCCTGGTAGCCGGGCGCCGTCGAGTTCGCCGAGTCGACATTCTCCCGGACATCCGACGTGTACCGGTCGTGTGCGGCCTGCCCGGAGACGGTGCGGAACTGGGTGAGACCCATCCTGGTTCCGTTCCACGAGTAGCCGGTCGCGGACGCGGACTGGTGCCAGGTGTTGTTGTAATCGATCACCGTGCCGCTCACCGCGGCGTCGTGGACCGCGATCTCAGCGCCTTCGGGAGCCTGCGGGTCGCAGTAGCCCTGGGCGAAGGCGGCGTTGTTGCGGAGCAGGTTGTTCTGCACCGAGACCTGGGATGACGCACCGTCGACCCGGATGCCGCCCAGGCAGCGGTCCTGGATGTCGTTGTTGGCGATGGCAGTGCCCACGGCTCCGCGGTTGTGGATGCCGTACCCGATCCCGCCCTTGATCCGGTTGTTGGCGATCACCGTCCCGGCGGCGGCCGGGCCCACCGAGATGGCAGCTCCGGAGAAGCCGGCGACGTCGCCGTCGATGATCGTGTTCTGTGGCCCGTCGACTCGAATGCCCACGCCGCTATCGGCGGCGACGTGGTTCGGGGCGGTCGACACCAGCGTGTTGCTAACGCGCACGTCGCTGGTGGAGGCATCCATCGTCAATCCGTCGGCGAGCGCCGCTCCGGTGGCGATGAGGCCATCCAGCCATGTCCACGTCGCATTGGTCAGTCGGATGGCGGGCGCGGTGGCGACGTTCGCCATGGTGAATCTGCCGCCCGCGACCACTACGTTCGAGGCGTTCCGCAGATCGAGGGCGGGCACGTCGGCAGACCCACTGACATTGATTTCCTGGATATAGATGTCGTGCTGGCCGTCGACGACCAGCCCCGCGTTCGGACCGACGAGCGTCACCGGGGTGCGAGGGGTCTTGGCGACGAAAGCGATCCCCGATCCCGGTGTGCCGGAGCTGGTGATGGTGACGCGCTCGGCGTAGGTGCCGCCGTCGATCCAGACCTCCCCTGGGGCGGTCACCACGGCGGCTGCGGCACCGATCGTGCAGAACGGCGTGTCGTCGGAGCCGGGCCCCTGGTCGGAGCAGTTCGCGTCGGCCTGCTTGACGTGCAGAAGCATCACAGGGTCGTCTGCCTGGGCGGGTGCGCCGGTGGCCAGGAGGGTGCCGCCGGTCACCGCGATCGCGGTGAGGCCGGCGAGGGATCTTCTACGCATGCATGCCCTCTGTCGTGAAAAGAGATTCGGCTTCGCCGGAGATCAGATGGAGACCATGATCCGATACCGGCTGGTAGCTGTGCCGCCCCGGGCGACAAAACGGCCAGTCGGCCCCACCGGCACCCGCCCTGGCCTGCCGGCCGCACGGGCCGCCGGGTAGGAGAGAATGAGGCACGTGACGACGATCCCCAACGTGCTGGCCAACCGGTACGCCTCGCCCGAACTGGTCGCCCTCTGGTCCCCGGAGGAGAAGGTCCGGATGGAGCGGCGGCTCTGGCTCGCCGTTCTCCGCGCTCAGCGCGACCTGGGAGTGCCGGTGCCGGACGGCGTTGTCGAGGCGTACGAGCGGGTGCTCGACCAGGTCGACCTCGCCTCGATCGCCGAGCGGGAGCGGGTCACCCGGCACGACGTGAAGGCCCGGATCGAGGAGTTCAGCGCGCTCGCCGGGCACGAGCACGTGCACAAGGGGATGACCTCCCGGGACCTCACCGAGAACGTCGAGCAGCTCCAGGTGCGCGCCTCGCTGGAGCTGATCCGCGACCGGGTGGTGGCCACCCTGGCCCGGTTGGCCTGGCTGGCCCACGAGCACTCCGAGCTGGTCATGACCGGCCGGTCGCACAACGTGGCGGCGCAGGCCACCACGTTGGGCAAGCGCTTCGCGTCGGCGGCCGAGGAGTTGCTGATCGCGTACGAGCGGCTGGAGGAGTTGATTGCCCGCTACCCGCTGCGGGGGATCAAGGGACCGGTCGGCACGGCCGCCGACCAGCTCGACCTCTTCGACGGTGACGCCGACAAGGTGGCCGAGTTGGAGCGGCGGGTCGCCGAGCACCTGGGCTTCTCCCGGGTACTGGACAGCGTCGGGCAGGTCTATCCGCGCTCGCTCGACTTCGACGTGCTGGCCGCGCTGGCCCAGACGGCCGCCGCGCCGTCGTCGCTGGCCACCACGATCCGGTTGATGGTCGGTCAGGAGCTGGCGACCGAGGGCTTCAAGCCGGGTCAGGTCGGTTCCAGCGCGATGCCGCACAAGATGAACACCCGTTCCTCGGAGCGGGTGAACGGCTTCGCCGTGATCATCCGGGGTTACCTGTCGATGGTCGGTGAGCTGGCCGGTGACCAGTGGAACGAGGGGGACGTGTCCTGCTCGGTGGTCCGCCGGGTGGCGCTGCCGGACGCCTTCTTC
The DNA here is from genome assembly GCF_040642735.1 of Micromonospora sp. NPDC047753. NCBI lineage: Bacteria > Bacillati > Actinomycetota > Actinomycetes > Micromonosporales > Micromonosporaceae > Micromonospora > Micromonospora sp. NPDC047753. Next base: position 2,727 of record NZ_JBEYSL010000031.1, read on the forward strand.
GCCGCCGACGGGCTGTTCCAGACGTTCCTCACGGTGCTCGACGAGTTCGGGTCGTACCCGGCAGTGATCAACCGCGAGCTGGAGCGGTTCCTGCCGTTCCTGGCCACCACGAAGATCCTGGTCGCGGCGGTCCGGCGAGGCGTCGGCCGGGAGGTCGCCCACGAGGTGATCAAGGAGCACGCGGTGGCGGTGGCCCTGGCGATGCGCGAGAAGGGCTCACCGGAGAACGACCTCTTCGACCGCCTGGCAGCGGACGGTCGACTCGGCCTGTCCCGAGCCGACATCGACACCCTGGTCGCCGACCGCAACGCCTTCGTCGGCGCCGCCCAGGCCCAGGTGGCAGCAGTGACGAGCCGCATCACCACCGTGGTGACGGCCCACCCGAACGCCGCCACCTACACCCCACCCCCGATCCTCTAACCCCACCCCTGGCCCACCCCACCCCTTGCCCTCCCGGGGCTGTTGATCATGAAGTTATTGCCACGACACGCCGATTGGGGTGGCAACAACTTCATGATCAACGAGGCCGAGGGTCCGGGCCTAGTGGGTCGGTGGGTGGGTTGGCGGGGTTACTCGCCGGTTGGGGTTTCTGCTGCGGTGCGGAGGTTGGGGGCGCTGGCGGGCTCGGCGATGCCGCCGAGGGATTCGGCGAAGGCCGGGTCGGTGGCGGTCTCCGCCGCGACCGCCGGCTGGTCGGCCGGCATGACCTCGGGCATCTTGGGTACGGCGACCACTGCCGTCCCGTACGCGCAGATCTCCATCCACATCTCGCCGCAGTCCCGGCTGTCGAACCGCATGCCGATCACCGCGTTCGCGCCGATCCGGAGGGCCTCCTCGCCGAGGCGGGTCACCGAGTCGGTGCGCCACCGGGTCAGGTTGTCCGGGGCCATCGGGTCGTACGCGCCACCGCGCAGGTTCTTCACACCCTCGCGGTACGGGTTGCGCGTCCTGGCCATCGATGACACCACCTCACCGAGAATCTGGCGGATCTCGTAGCCGGGCAGTTGCTCTGTCGTCACGACCAGCACGGTTCCGATGCTGTCAGGAGTGGCCCGACCCGATCGGGTGCATTGTTCACCTGATCGGATGCTGCAAAACGACGCGGCGCGGACGGCCGGCACGTGGCCGACCATCCGCGCCGAGCGGGGCGCTAACCGTCAGACACCGGCCACCGAGGTGATCCAGGCCCGGTTGTACGCGACGCTGCCGTAGTTCTGGATGCTCGACCCGTCGGCGGTGGAGGCGACGCCGACCTGCTGACCGTTGTAGAACTGCGGGCCGCCGGAGTCACCGCGCCAGGCGTTGCCGTTGATCCGGGTGCTGCGGATCGCCTGACCGCCGTACGCGTCGGTGGCGCCGTTGCTGGTCACCCGGACGGTGGCGGTCTTGAGCTGGGTGGACGCCGAGCAGCCGCTGTAGCAGGTCATGCCCCAGCCGTAGATCGAGTTCGTCGAGTTGATCGGCGGGTTGCTGCTGGCCAGGCTGACCGCGGAGGTGCTGACGGTGCTGGAGAGCCGCATGAGCGCGAGGTCGTTGCGGGTGTAGGTGGCGCTGACCGTGCGGGTGACCCCGCCGGAGGTGCGGTTCACGCTTCCGACGCGCACCGACATGGTGCCGCTGATGCAGTGCCGGGCGGTGAGCACCCACTGCGCGGCGATGACGCTGCCGGAGCAGGTGAACGAGCCGTTGCTGAGCACCGCGGCGGCCCAGGGGGCGGACGAGACGGTGCCGCCGCCGATGATGGGTTGCGGGCCGGCGGGGGCGGCGGACGCGGCGGACGTGACGCCGAGGGCGCCGACCAGCGCGGTGCTGAGTACGGCGAGCAGGGGGCGGATGCGCATCGGGTGGACTCCTTGGGCGGGGCGGGCCCGGGGTCGCCGGGCGCGGGCGGCGCCGGACGGCGGGGGGTTCCCGGCGCCGGCAGATCGAGCTACGTCGATGTAGAGTAGGGCGCGACGCGATCGTTATCAAGGAGGTCATCGAGGTTGCCCAATGTAACGATTCGGCCACCCGCTGCGCCGTATATGTCCTGCTAGGGCCACCTGTAGCGCCCGACGTGTCACCCTGAGCGTCAGTAATGTCGATCACTGCCTGAACCGCACCCGGCCGGTGCGTCCGCGGCGATATCTGCCAGGTACGCTGGCTGCGCTCGCCCATTTGTGGGTCGGCACCCAACTGCGTACACAGTCAGGAGTGCCCAGTGCCTCGCGTCGTCGTCGACGTCATGCTCAAGCCCGAGATCCTTGATCCGCAGGGCCAGGCCGTCGCAAACGCGCTGCCCCGGCTCGGCGTCGGTGACGTCGCCTCGGTTCGGATCGGCAGGCGCATCGAGATCGAGTTCACCGGTGAACCGGACCTGGACCGCGCCCGGGAGATTGCCGACAAGCTGCTCGCCAACCCGGTCATCGAGGACTTCACCGTCCGCGTGGTCGAGGCCGACGAGACCGCGGACGCCCGCTCGTGACCGCCCGGGTCGGTGTGGTCACCTTCCCCGGCTCGCTCGACGACGGGGACGCGGCCCGGGCCGTCCGGATCGCCGGCGCTGAGCCGGTCCGGCTCTGGCATGGCGATCCGGAGCTGCACGGTGTCGACGCGGTCGTCCTGCCCGGCGGTTTCTCCTACGGTGACTACCTGCGGTGCGGCGCCATCGCCCGGTTCGCCCCGGTGATGGAGACGATCGTGGACGCCGCCCGGGGTGGCCTGCCGGTGCTCGGCATCTGCAACGGCTTCCAGATCCTCTGCGAGGCGCACCTGCTGCCCGGCGCGCTCACTCGCAACCAGCACCTGCACTTCCGCAACCGGGACCAGGTCCTGCGCATCGAGTCGGCCGGGACGGCGTGGACCAACGCGTTCCAGCCCGGCCAGGAGGTGCTCATCCCGGTCAAGAACGGCGAGGGCTGCTACGTCGCGGACACCGCGACGCTGGACCAGCTCGAAGCCGAAGGTCGGGTGGTCGCCCGCTACGTCGGCGGCAACCCCAACGGGTCCCAGCGCGACATCGCCGCGATCACCAACGCCGCCGGCAACGTGGTCGGCATCATGCCGCACCCCGAGCACGCGGTAGAGGCGCTCACCGGCCCTTCGCTGGACGGCCTCGGCTTCTTCACGTCGGTCCTCAAGCACCTGGTCGGGGCGCCGGCATGAGTGCGAGGAGCGGCTTCGGCGGGCACGAGCGCAGCGAGGAGAGGTCATGACCACCCATCCGGATCCGGTACGGGACACGCCGGAGGCGTACTCCGCCCCGGCGCAGCCGACCGAGCCGAGCCCCGCGCAGCCGGCCGCACCGGCGACCGCTCCCGCCCAGCCGGCCGCCGCCGTCTGGGCCGAGGGCGTGGACACCGTGCCGCGCGCCGGTGGCACCCCGGGCGAGCTTCAGCCGTACACCGAGCTTGGTCTGCGCGACGACGAGTACGACCGGATCCGGCAGATCCTCGGCCGCCGGCCCACGCAGTCCGAGCTGGCCATGTATTCGATCATGTGGAGCGAGCACTGCTCCTACAAGTCGAGCAAGGTTCACCTGCGCCAGTTCGGTGAGAAGGCCCCGCCCAGCGACCGGATGCTCGCCGGCATCGGTGAGAACGCCGGTGTCGTGCAGATCTCCGACGAGCTGGCGGTGACCTTCAAGGTCGAGTCACACAACCACCCGAGCTTCGTCGAGCCGTATCAGGGCGCGGCGACCGGCGTCGGCGGCATCGTCCGGGACATCCTCGCCATGGGCGCCCGTCCGATCGCGGTGATGGACCCGCTGCGCTTCGGTGCCGCGGACCACCCGGACACCGCCCGGGTGCTCACCGGCGTGGTCGCCGGCGTGGGTGGCTACGGCAACTGCCTCGGCCTGCCCAACATCGGTGGTGAGCTGGTCTTCGACCCCTCCTACCAGGGCAACCCGCTGCTCAACGCGCTCTGCCTGGGCGTGCTGCCGGTCAGCCGGCTGCAGAACAAGGCCGCCGCCGGCCCGGGCAACGTTGTCGTGCTGATGGGCGCCAAGACCGGCCGGGACGGCATCGGCGGCGTGTCGGTGCTGGCCAGCGCGACCTTCGACGAGGGCAGTGAGGCACGTCGACCGGCCGTGCAGGTCGGCGACCCGTTCACCGAGAAGCTGCTGATCGAGGCGTGCCTCGAGCTGTACGACGGCCAACTTGTCGTCGGCATCCAGGACCTCGGCGGCGCCGGCCTGACCTGCGCGCTCACCGAGACCGCCGCCGCCGCCGGCACCGGCATGCGGGTCTGGCTGGAGCGGGTTCCGCTGCGCGAGCCCTCGATGGACCCGCACGAGATCCTGGCCAGCGAGTCGCAGGAGCGGATGCTGCTGGTCGTCGAGCCGGACAAGCTCGACGCTGTGCTCAAGACCTGCGAGAAGTGGGGCGTCCTCGCCACCGCGATCGGCGAGGTCACCGCACCGGAGCCGGACGGCCGCCCGGGTCGACTGCTGATCACCTGGCAGGACCACCTGGTCGTCGACGTGCCGCCGGGTTCGCTGGTCGACGACGGCCCGGTCTACGCCCGGCCGATGCGTGAGCCGGCCGACCTGATCCTGCTCCAGGCCGACCGGGCCGAGACGCTGCCCCGCCCGGCCGACCCGGAGGCGCTGCGGGAGACCGTGCTGCGCATGATCGCGTCGCCGAACCTGGCCGACAAGTCCTGGGTCACCGAGCAGTACGACCGTTACGTGCTGGGCAACACAGTGCTCGCCCAGCCGGAGGACGGCGGTGTGATCCGGATCGACGAGCGGACCGGGTTGGGTGTGGCGCTCTCGGTGGACGGCAACGGCCGGTACGCCAGGCTCGACCCGTACAACGGCACCAAGCTGGCCCTGGCCGAGGCGTACCGGAACGTGGCGGTGACCGGCGCGAAGCCGATCGCCGTCACCGACTGCCTCAACTTCGGCTCGCCGGAGGACCCGGGCGTCATGTGGCAGTTCGCCGAGGCCGTGCGCGGCCTGGCGGACGGCTGCCTGGAGCTGGGCATCCCGGTGACCGGCGGCAACGTCAGCTTCTACAACCAGACCGGTGCCGCGGCCATCCACCCGACCCCGGTTGTCGGCGTGCTGGGCGTGCTGGACAACGTCGCCGACCGGGTGCCGATGGGCTTCGTGCCGCGCGCCGCTGGCGACCACGACCAGCTCTACCTGCTCGGCGAGACGAACGTGGAGCTGTCCGGCTCGGAGTGGGCCTGGGTGACGCACGAGCACCTCGGTGGTATTCCGCCGCAGGTCGACCTTCTCCGCGAGAAGGCGCTCGCCGAGCTGCTGGCCGAGGCGGCCCGCGTCGGTCACCTGGCCTCCGCGCACGACCTCTCCGACGGCGGTCTCGCCCAGAGCCTGGTCGAGTCCTGCCTGCGTCGCGGCGTCGGTGCCCGGGTCGCGGTGCCGGAGCAGTTCGCCGAGGGCTCGATGCCGTTCGTCTACCTGTTCAGCGAGTCCGCCACGCGGGCGCTGGTCTCGGTGCCGCGCGGCCACGACAAGGCGTTCGCGGCGCTCTGCGCCGAGCGGGGCGTGCCGTTCGAGCTGATCGGCGTCACCGACCCGTCCGGTGGGGCGCTCGAGGTGCACGGTCAGTTCCGGATCGGCCTGGACGAGCTGCGTACCGCGCACACCGAGACGTTGCCGCGCCTCTTCGGGGGTTCGGCGTCCGTCGAGGTGCCCGCGCCGGCTGCCGGCGTGGCGGGTGCGGTCGAGGCCGTCCCGTTGCCGGGCGAGTCGGCCGAGCCGGTCGACGCGGCCGAGGTGGTCTCCGAGCCGATCGCATCCTCGGGTCCGTCTCCGGAGACCGGCGCGGTCGAGCCGATCGGGTCAGAGCAGCCGGGCGAGGTGTCCGAGCCTGACTCCGGTGTCACCGAGCCGTCGCCTGACGAGCGCTGAGGCGTTGACGGCCGCCGTCTACGGCCAGCCCGGATCGGGTGCCCGGTTCGACTGGGGGCTGACCGGGGCGGCCGAACTCGGCCGGGTCTGCGCGGCGCTGGTGGTGGTGGACGTTCTCTCGTTCACCACCGCCGTGGAGGTGGCGGTCGCCCGGGGCATGCGGGTGCACCCGTTCCCCTGGGGTGAGCAGGCGGCCGAGTACGCAGTCCGGGTCGGTGCGACCGCTGCGGTCGGGCGGCGGCAGACGACCGCGGAACATCCGTGGTCGCTCTCGCCCGCCGCGCTGAGCAGCGCACCGGTGGTGGCGGACCTCGTGCTGCCCTCCCCGAACGGCTCGGCCATCAGCGCCGCCGCCAGCGCCACCGGCCTGCCGGTGGTCGCGGCGTGCCTGCGCAACGCGCGCGCCGTCGGGCACTGGCTGCGCCGCCAGGGGTACGGGACGCTGGACGCCCCGATCGGCGTGATCGCCTCGGGGGAACGGTGGCCGGACGGGTCGCTGCGACCGTCGGTGGAGGACCAACTCGGTGCCGCCTCGGTGCTGGACGCCCTCTCCGGTGTGCCCGGTGGGCTCTCGGTGGAGGCGGCCATGGCGCTCGCCGCGCTGGCGAGCACCCCGGATCTGCCCGCCGCGGTGCGCGGCAGCGTCTCCGGACGGGAGTTGACCGAGAGCGGCTTCGCCGCCGACGTGGACGTCGCCGTCCGGATCGGCGTGTCGGACGTCGTGCCGGTGCTCCACCACGGCGTCTTCTCCGCCGCCTGACCGCGCCTGACCGCGCCTGACCGCGCCTGACCGCGCCTGACCGCGCCTGACCGCGCTGCGCGCTCCCTGTGATCAACTCGGCTTTCCGGAAGTCGCGGTGTCCAGGTCTTCGGGATGGCCCGACTTCACTGATCGCGAGTGGGTCTTGCAGCGAAAACGGCCACCCGGATCTCCGGGTGGCCGTTTTCATGTGCTGTGGTGGGGGTCAGTCGTCCAGCCAGTCGAGGCGGCGACCGCCGCGCTCGGTCGGCGGCGGGGTGTCCGGTCGGGGGTTCCGCCCGGCGGGCTGGCCGTAGCCGGCCTGGTCGTAGCCTCGGTCGTCGTAGCCGCCGCGCTGCTGCTGCGGAGGCTCCTGACCGTAGTTGCCGCCCTGGTCGTAGCCGCCGGCCGGTTGGCCGTAGCCGCCCTGGTCGTACCTGCCAGCCTCCGGAGCGCCGTATCCCGCGGTCGGCTCGGCGGCGCGACCGCCGTACGGGGCGGCATCGGGCTGGCCGTACCCCTGCCCCTGTTCGGGCTGGTAGACGCCGGTGGCGTACGGGTCGGCCGGGGCCGGGTACTGGGTGCTGTCGCCGGTGTAACGGCCGGTCGGCTCGTCGAACCGCTCGCCGTACCCGGCTCCGCCAGCGGGAGCCGGCGGGTAGGCGGCGGTGCCGCCCGGGGCGTCGTAATCACGACCGCCGTAGCCGCCACCGGAGGCTGGGGCGTTCCCGTAGCCGGCACCGGAGGCCGGAGCATTGCCGTAACCGGCGCCGGGCGCGGCACCGTAGCCGTCACCGGCCGCACCAGCGCCGTAACCGCCCTCGGGGCCGGCCGGGGAGCCGTAGCCGCCACCGGAGGCGGGGGCGTTGCCGTAGCCGCCGGCACCGTACCCAGCGGACGCTGGCTCCTCGCCGTAGCCCGCGCCACCCCAACCCTGCTGACCCGCGCCGCCGTAAGGCTGGGCAGGCGCGCCGTACGGGTCCGGCGGAACGTCGTCGACCACCGGGCGGTGCATCATCGTCGGCGCCTCGCTCAGCGCCGCGCCGCCGACCATCGTCGGATCCGCTCCACCGCCGGGCCGACCGCCGACCACGCGGGTCTGGTCGTCCGGACCGCGGAAACCGCCCCGTGAGGGAGGCACCACACCGCCGCCGCCGACAGCCGCCGGAGCGTCGTCGTCGTCGCCGTTCTCCCTGCGCTTCATCCAGAGCAGCACGATCGTGCCGACACCGGCGGCGACCAGGAGACCACCGAGCAGAATGATCAGGTACGAGCTGAAGCCGCCGCCGTCGTCCTCGCTGTTCGCGGCGTTCGCCGGAGCACCCTGGCTGGCCTCCTCGGTGGGCTCCTCCTCGGTGCCCTCCTCGGTTGCCTCGTCGGTGGGAGTGGCCTCGGGGGTGGCGGACGGCGTGGCGCTGGGCGTCGTCTCGACCTTGATCGCGAGGCTGAGTCGCTGACCGGTGACTGCCTGCCCGGCGCTGGCGTTCAAGGACTTGAACGCCTTGATGTTGTCGAACGACGCGCCCAGGTCGATCCGTCCGGGCGCGATCGGGTTCTGGGTGGTGCCGGTGAACCGGAAGTCGCCGCTGCCATTGCTGGTGGCGTCGTAACGGTGACCGGCGGTGTCCTGGAGGACCACGAACGCGTTCGCCACGGCCTTGCCGTCGCCCTGCGCGACCACCTTGCCGGAGACCGACCGCACGGTCTGGTTCTGCGGCGGCGGCGGAGCGGCCTTGCCCTTCACAGTCAGCGAGACGGTGGCGGTGTCCGGGCCCGACTCGGCCTCGACGGCCACCGTGATGGTCGCGGTCGCGTCGCCGGCGTTGTCGCTGGCCGCGATCCTGACCAGGGCCGACCCTGTCGGGTTGCCCAGGCCGCCGCCGGAGAGTTTGACGTCGCCGCAACCACTGGCGCAGCTGACGCCGGACGGCAGGCCGGCGAGGCTGACCTTCGCTGACTCGTCGTCATTACCCCCGGTGACGCGCACGGTGATTGTGGCGTCGCTGCCGGCGTTTACGGTGATCGAGCCGGGGGAAACGCTGACATCTGCGGCCATGGCTGGTGTGGCGGGGACGGCGAGCAGAGCGCCGGCAACCAGCGCTACGACCACACCGGCCCGCTGCTTCCAGGCACGTCGGTGTGTTGACACGTCCACCGCCTTCCGGGCTGACTTCCCTCTGACCGGCGGGGCGCCGGGCCGGGGATCATCACGGTACGAATACGCCGTCGGCAACTATGCCTTGTCCGACTGCATGAGCGCGACCCAGGGCCAGCGTCGCGTGTTTGGCCTGGGGGTCGTATCGTCCCGTCGTGTCCTCTCCGCACAGTAAGTCCGCTGCCGTTGCCGCCGCGTTGTCGGCGCTCGACGAGGGGCGTACACCCGAACGGCCGGTGTTCCGAGAGGCGGTCCGGTCGCTGTTGGCCGTCCTCGCGGAGCGCGCCCCCGGCCGATCGGTGGAGGTGCGCGTCCCACCATACGGGGCGATCCAGTGCGTACCGGGGCCTCGACACACCAGGGGAAATCCACCAAACGTGGTCGAGATGGCCCCGAACACCTGGTTGGAGCTGGCAACCGGCAGGGTCGCCTGGGCGGAGGCGGTCACCGACGGTCGCGTCCAGATGAGTGGAAACCGCGCGGACCTCTCGGCCTATCTGCCCCTCTAGTTGTCCCGATGTCCACTCCCCGTAACGCTTAGCAGGGGAATCGTGACTTTCTGTATTGACGCCGATTCGCGTACACTGTCAGGCGATGACAGTGGTCCCGGCAGAGGAGAGTGGATCCGCCCGTGATCCCCGCCCGGCCGGTCCAGACCAGCATGAGGGAGCGGTAGGTGCCCCGAGGCGACGGCCGGCTGAGCCACGACCTTGATCCCCAACGACCTGGCCCCCAGGATGCCTGTGGCGTCTTCGGCGTCTGGGCCCCCGGCGAAGAGGTTGCCAATCTGACCTACTTCGGCCTCTACGCCCTACAGCACCGCGGCCAGGAGGCGGCGGGCATCGCGGTGAGCGATGGCTCCGGCGTGGTGGTCTACAAGGACCTCGGCCTGGTGGCGCAGGTCTTCGACGAGCCCACCCTGGCCAGCCTGCGTGGTCACCTGGCGATCGGGCACGCCCGATACTCCACCACCGGCGCGTCCAACTGGGAGAACGCCCAGCCGACGATCCGGTCGACGACCTCCGGCACGACCATCGCGCTGGCCCACAACGGCAACCTGGTCAACACGGCCGAGCTGGAGAAGGAGGTCGCCGAGCGCGGCCTCATCGCGGACGGCTCGACAAACGACACCTCCCTGGTGACGATGCTGCTCGCCAGCCGACCGGATCTTTCGGTAGAGGCGGCCGCGCTGGAGGTGCTGCCGCAGCTGCGTGGCGCGTTCAGCTTCGTCTTCATGGACGAGTCGACCCTCTACGCGGCCCGCGATCCGCACGGCGTCCGCCCGCTGGTGCTCGGCCGCCTTGAGCGCGGCTGGGTCGTCGCCAGCGAGACGGCCGCCCTGGACATCGTCGGCGCCAGCGTGGTGCGCGAGGTCGAGCCGGGCGAGTTGATCGCGATCGACGAAGACGGGCTGCGCTCCACCCGGTTCGCCGCGCCGGAGCCGAAGGGCTGCCTCTTCGAGTACGTCTACATCGCCCGCCCGGATGCCACGATCGCCGGGCGCAACGTCCACTCGGCGCGGGTGCAGATCGGCCGGCAGTTGGCCAAGGAGCACCCGGTCGAGGCCGACCTGGTGATCCCGGTGCCCGAGTCGGGCACCCCGGCCGCCATCGGGTACGCGGAGGCGTCCGGCATCACGTACGGCGCCGGTCTGATGAAGAACCCGTACGTGGGCCGCACCTTCATCCAGCCGTCGCAGACCCTGCGTCAGCTCGGCATCCGGCTCAAGCTCAACCCGCTGCGGGAGAACGTCCGCGGCAAGCGGTTGGTGGTGGTGGACGACTCGATCGTGCGCGGCAACACCCAGCGCGCCATCGTGCGGATGCTGCGTGAGGCGGGGGCGCTGGAGGTGCACGTCCGGATCTCCTCCCCGCCGGTCAGCTGGCCGTGCTTCTACGGCATCGACTTCGCCACCCGGGCGGAGCTGCTGGCCAACGGGTTGGACAACGACGGCATCCGGCGCTCCATCGGCGCCGACACGCTGGGCTTCGTTTCCCTTCCCGGTCTGATCGCCGCGACCGAGCAGCCGAAGACCAGGTTGTGTCGGGCGTGTTTCGATGGGGAGTACCCGATCGAGTTGCCAGCCGGCAACCTGATCGGTAAGCACCTGCTCGAAGGGGTGGGTCGACGCGTCGCCAACTCGACGCCGGAGGCCCCGCTCACCAACGGCTCGTCCGTCGCCACTCCGGGTGGCGTTACCGCAAACCGCCCGTAGCACCAACCGGCGCGGCCCGGCTACCGCCGGCGGCACCGAGAACCAAAGGGGAGAACCGTGACGCACGTGTCCGAGCGCAGCGGCGCAGGAAGCAGCCCGACCGGCGCCGGCGGCGACCGCCAGCCGTGGACGGGCGGTGCTGGCCGCCAGGCGCGCAAACGCTCGGTCTCGTACGCCGACGCCGGTGTCTCCATCGACGCGGGTGACCGCGCGGTGGAGTTGCTCAAGTCGAAGGTGCGGCAGACCCGCCGTCCCGAGGTGCTCGGTGACCTCGGTGGCTTCGCCGGCCTGTTCCGGCTGGACACGAAGAAGTACAAGAGCCCGATCCTGGCGTCCTCCACCGACGGGGTGGGCACCAAGCTGGTGATCGCCCAGCAGATGGACATTCACGACACGGTCGGCATCGACCTCGTCGCGATGGTCGTCGACGACCTGGTGGCCTGCGGCGCCGAGCCGCTGTTCCTGCTCGACTACATCGCCACCGGCGAGGTGGTGCCGGACAAGGTCGCCGAGATCGGCGCTGGCATCGCCGACGGCTGCCGCTACGCCGGCTGCGCGCTGCTGGGCGGCGAGACCGCCGAGCACCCCGGCGTCCTGCGTCCGGACGAGTACGACATCTCCGCGACCGGCGTGGGCGTGGTCGAGGAAGCTGACATCCTGAGCCCCGAGCGGGTCGAGGTGGGCGACGTGGTGATCGCCATGCGCTCCTCCGGCCTGCACTCCAACGGGTACTCGCTGGTCCGGCACGTGCTGCTGGGCGCGGCCCGGATGCGTCTGGACATCGTGATCGACGACTTCGGTCGGCAGCGGACCCTCGGCGAGGAGCTGCTCACGCCGACGAAGATCTACGCCAAGGACTGCCTCAAGCTGATCGCCGAGGCCGAGGTGCGGGCGCTGTCCCACATCACCGGTGGCGGCATCCCCGGCAACCTGGTCCGGGTGCTGCCCGAGCACGTGGACGCGGTGGTCAACCGGTCCACCTGGAAGCCGCAGCCGATCTTCGACCTGATCCAGACGAAGGGTCGGATCGACGACCACGACATGGAGTCGACCTTCAACATGGGCGTCGGCATGTTCGCGATCGTCTCGGCCGAGGACGCCGACCGGGCGCTGGCCACCCTGACCGGCCGTGGCGTCGAGGCGTGGCAGGCCGGCGAGATCATCGAAGGCACCGGCAACGTGCAGATGGTCGGTCAGCACACCCGAGGATGATCACCTCCCGGTGATCGTACGGGCACCTGATCAGGGCTTCACCCGAGTGGCCAATGCCGCCTAGCCTGAAGGGCACCCTCAGGCTAGGCGGAGGAGGGCAATGGCTGCTCGGGGACAGTCGTTCAGCGGGATGCGCGGCCTTGCCGCCGTCCCGTCGTACGTCGTCATGCAGCCCACCACCCTCTGCAACCTCGACTGCGCGTACTGCTATCTGCCGTTTCGCGCCGCCGATCGCCGGATGCCGGTGGCGGTGGCCGAGGCGGTCGCGGCCGCTGTCAATCCGTGGGCGGCGACTGGTCGGTTCTCCGTCGTGTGGCATGGCGGCGAGCCCCTGGCCGCCGGTCGAGAGCACCTGGCCGATCTGATCGCCCCGTTCGGGCCGGCGGTCGAGCACCACGTGCAGACCAACGCCACCCTCATCGACGACGCCTGGTGCGATTTCTTCGCCCGGCACGAGATGCGGGTGAGTGTGAGCGTCGACGGGCCCCGGGCGCGTAACGGCGACCGGGTAAACCGGGGCGGTCAGCCGGCGTACGACCGGATCCTGCACGGCATCTCGGTGCTGCGCCGGCGCGGTCTGCCCTTCTCCGCGCTGGCGGTGGTGTCCCGGCCCGAGCCGGGGCTCGCCACCGAGCTGTACGACTACTTCCTCGAGCTGGGCTGCGACGTGCTGGGCATCAACATCGAGGAGACCGAGGGGGTCAACACCCGCGACAACCGCCACGACCCGTCGGCGGTGTCCGCGTTCTGGGCGGAGTTGGTCGGGGCGTGGCGTCGGGAGCCCCGGATCCATCTCCGCGAGATCGAGTGGTCGTTGCGTTACGCCGCGGCGGTGCTGGACAACTCGGCGGACGGGGTGCTGCCCCGCCATCTGGACCCGATCCCGACGATCGGTCACGACGGCTCGGTGATCGTGCTGTCGCCGGAGTTGGCCGGGTTCACTGACCCCCGCTACGGCGACTTCAGCAGCGGCAACGTGCTGACGACCCCGTTGGCGCAGATCCTCGGCAACGCGGCGTCGACTCCGTGGGTGGGGGAGTTCCTGGCCGGGGTGGAGGCGTGTCGGGCGTCCTGCCCGTACTTCGGCTTCTGCGGTGGTGGTCATGCCGCCAACCGTTACTTCGAACTGGGGCGTTTTGACGGTACGGAGACCGAGCACTGCCGCAACAGCAAGATCCGCCTATTGGAGGGAGTGTTGGAGCATGCCCGAGACCACCAGTCACCGGCGGCCTGAGCGCGAAGCGAACGACGGAGTCACCGAACGGGTGCGGGACGCGGCTCCCGCGCTCGTCGCGCTGCTCCAGGAGGCCGAGGACGCACGGCTGCTGCGTTCGGAGGTGTCGGGCGGAGGGGACTCCAGCGCGGTCTGCGCCTGGAACCACTTCGAGAACATCCCGACGTTCTACAACTGGAACAATCGCCCGCGCTGAGGGAGCCGTTGTCAGGGGCCTGTCGAGCGGCCGGAGTGGATCCGGTCGGGCCAGGCCCCTGATCGTCGGCGACTGCACCTGCACGGGACGTGCGTGAGCACGCGGGGGTTACCGCGTGCTCAGCTGCGTCGAGAGGTCAGCGGGTCGGACGTACCCAGGGATCTGGGTCGTCGTCAGCGTGATCCTCATCATCATCGCCGACGGACTCTTTAGAGTCGTCGTCGAAGTGGTGCTCAGACTTACCAGCACCCGCCAGTTCGCGCTGCAAAGCGGTGAGGTCGGTGTTCGGGGAGTGGTACTTCAACTCCCGCGCCACCTTAGTCTGCTTGGCCTTAGCACGGCCGCGCCCCATGGCTCGACCCCCTCGCACAGAATGCGGGGCAGCCCGAAGGCGGGCCCCGATGACGTCAGGCATCTCTCGTGGCTCTTACGGTACATGGGGATGCCAACGTTCGGCACCTCGGGTTACCGTCAGCCGGCTCTGCGCGTCGCGTCGATCCGGCCGTCACCCAGTGTACCGGGTAAGGAGCGGAACGGTTAGCACCCGTGACACCGGACAAACCGCATCAAATTCGACCCGGGCTCAGCTTACCCAGCGAGGCCCGGCACCGGGGCCCGGAGGCGGATCTCGTCGACCCGCCCCCGGGGGCGCTCAGCGCAGGTGGATCGCGCGCAACCGGCCGACGTCCGCCATCCGGCGCTCCGCCAACCGGTCAGCGGCCACCGCCGGGGGCACACCCTCCGCGTCAGCCAGGTGCAGGATCTCGCGGGTGGTGTCGTAGATCCGGGTCGCCCGCAGCTTCGCCCGGTCGAAGTTGAAGCCCTCGATCTCGTCGGCCACCTGGATCACGCCGCCCGCGTTGACCACGTAGTCCGGGGTGTAGAGGATGCCCCGGTCGGCCAGCAGCTTCTCGATGCCCGGGTGGGCGAGCTGGTTGTTCGCCGCCCCGGTGACCACCTTGGCGCGCAACGCCGGCACGGTGTCGTCGTTCAGGGCGCCACCCAGCGCGCACGGCGCGTACACGTCGATGTCCGCGGCGACCAGCGCGCTGGCGTCGTCGACGAGGGTGACCTCAGGGTGGTTGCTGCGCACCCACGCCAGCGCCTTCGGGTTGACGTCGGTGGCCACCACCTCGGCGCCGTCCTCCAGCAGGTGCCCGGTGAGGTACTTGCCGACCTTGCCCAGCCCGGCCACGCCGACCCGCCGGCCCCGCAGGCTCGGAGTGCCCCACACGTGCTCGGCAGCGGCCCGCATCCCCTGGAAGACACCCCAGGCGGTGAGGATCGACGAGTCGCCGGCGCCGCCGTGCTCGACGCTGCGCCCGGTCACGTAGCGGGTCTCGCGGGCCACCACGTCCATGTCCGCCACGTACGTGCCGACGTCACAGGCGGTGTAGTAGCGACCGCCCAGCGACTCCACGAAGCGGCCGTACGCGCGCAGGAGCGCCTCGCTCTTGATCTGCTCCGGGTCGCCCCAGATGACGGCCTTGCCGCCGCCCAGGTCCAGCCCGGCGAGCGCGTTCTTGTACGCCATCCCGCGGGACAGGTCCAGCACGTCGGCGAGGGCGTCGTCCTCGCTGGCGTACGGGTAGAAGCGGGTGCCGCCGAGTGCCGGGCCCAGCGCGGTGGAGTAGATCCCGATGATCGCCTTCAGGCCGCTCTGCTTGTCCTGGCAGAACACGACCTGTTCGTGACCGGTCGATACCGGGTCGTCGGTGCTCGCGAATACGCCCATTGTTGGCTCCTACTGTGGTGTGCGTCCTTGTGGGACGCGGACCTGGTGGACCCCGGCGGGGATGCTGCCGGTGTGATCGAGCCTAGTATCGGCCGCCGGGCAGGCGCTCGACGTGCCGCCGCCGTCCCACGGTGCGGCGCGCGTGCTCCGGCCGCTGACCGCGTACGGGCGTGGTTCGTGGGAGGATCGCGCGGTGCCGTCGCTCTTCGCTTCTTACCTGCGCGTGTACGAACCGCTGGCCGCGTTCGATCGGGACCGGCAGAGCTACTGGCGCCGCTACGTCTCGGAGGGGCGCGCGATCGCCCCGGTCGAGGGGCCCGGTCGGCAGCGGACGGCGGTGATCGAGGCGCTGGGCGCTGGCTGGACCCGGCTGCCCGACCTGCCGGAGGAGGCGTACGTCCTGGAGACGGACGACGGCCTGCTGGTCTGCCCGTGGAACCTGCGCATCCGGGTCGCTGAGGCGGCGCTCAGCGCCCGGGACGGGGTGCCCTCGGTGCTCGCCGACGCCTTCGTGCCGCCGGTGCTCGCCGGGCAGGCCAGGGCTGTGGTGGACGACTGGCGCAGTGGCGCCCGGGTGTTGGAGCACGGGGTGCCCCGGGTGCACGAGCAGATCGCCACCTGGGGCGTACCGCTGCGGTGGTTCGTGCTCTTCGACCCGGCGGAGCGGGACCTGGTCACCCAGCCGGGCCGGCGGGCGTTGCGCTACCGCACCGAGATCTCCAAGGCTCGACGCCGCTCGTCGCGGGCGCTGTCGGTGCTGCGCAAGTCGGTGGGCGAGGCGCCGATCACCGAGGCGGTGGAGGAGGCGGCCCGCTGGCTGGAGGAATTCCATCCGCGGTCAGTGGTCGAGCTGGACTACGGCGGTCTGGTCGACCTGCTCTCCGACGAGACGCTCGCCGCGGACGACTCGCCCGAGCTGGTCGCCGGTGGTCTCGCGGGGCTGTCGCGCGGCGAGGCCGAGGAGGCGTCGGCCGCGTACGACAAATTGGTGGCCCGGTGGCGCGCGGTGCAGCTGTTGGAGCGGTGCAACTAGGGCATATCGCACTAGGAGCGCTCCCAAGGCGAGTTGTGCTCGTAGTTGACGCATCACGAACCGTGATCATGAGTCCTAATAAGGTACTTTCTGCCGTGTAAAAGTCGTAAAAATCGGGCATGGTTCATCCGTCCGTCTAGGGACCTTCATCCGTTCGGCCCATGTCGGACATCGGGGACTAGCCGGACCATGGGAGACGCGTCGGCCGGCGGGACCCCGGCCGATGTCTATACATGTGGAGGAGTGACCGATGGCATCGCGAACGCACGAACCAGAGCCGCTACTCACGCCGGCCGAGGTGGCGTCGATGTTCCGGGTCGACCCGAAGACGGTGACCCGGTGGGCCAAGGCTGGCAAGCTCAGTGCCATCCGCACCCTGGGTGGCCACCGTCGGTACCGTGAGTCGGAGGTCAGGGCGCTTTTGCAGGGCCAGATCCCGCAGCAGCGGCAGGGCGACTGAGCAGCGATAGTTCTTCGAAAGGGGCGGTGGATCTCGATCCGCCGCCCCTTTTCGTGTGCGCCGCCGAGCACGACCCGACCGCGGGTCAGCGCCGCGGGGTCAGCGCCGTGGCTCGGCCAACGTCACCCGGATGCCCACCGTGCCGCCCTCGCCGCGCCGCAACCGGCTGCTCAGCAGACTCAGTCGACCGATCACGCGGTACTTGTGCTTGATCAGGTCGCGGATCCGGCCGGTGTCACCACCTCCGTAGAGCGTCGCGTGAGCTGGCACCTCCGCCCCGTGTGGTCGACCCCGGACGTCGCACGGGGCGATGGTCACCTCTCCGTTGCGGCGGATCCGCTTCACCTTGCCGGAGTCGGCCCGGGTCCAGACCGCCAACGCCTCGCCGTCGCGCACCGCCCAGACCGGGGTCGGCACCGCCCGACCGTCCTTGCGAAAGGTCGTGAGCAGGATGTACTTCTCGGCCGACAGTCGGTCCAGCATGGTCACGCCGCCAGGATACGGCCGGTGCGGGGCACTGAGTGGCCAGATAGCGTGAACGTCGTGACGGTGGAGCCCCAGATCGGTGACGTGGTCGGCGAACTGCTGCGGGACACGCTCGCCGTGGCCACCGGGGTGGGCCCCCGGCCCCTGGTCGGTGGTCGACTGCCGCGACCGGTCATCGAGATCATCGAACGGGACGACGGTCTGATCAACGGCGCCCCGGCCGCGCACTACCTGGACGGGCCGGCCGAGTGGCAGCCGTACGACCACCGCGCGGTGGACCGGGCGCACGGCGAGACGCTGGACATCGGCACCGGAGCCGGCCGGGTCGCGCTGCTGCTCCAGGAGCGCGGCGTACCGGTCACCGGGCTGGACACCTCCGCCGGCGCGCTGGAGGTGAGCCGGCGTCGCGGTGTCCGGCGGCTGGTGCACGGCACCGTCGACACGCACGTCGCCGACGGGTCGCGGTACGACACGTTCCTGCTGCTCGGCAACAACCTCGGGCTGTTCGAGGGGCGGGAGCGTGCTCCCGAGTTCCTGGCCGCGCTGGCCGCGCTGGCCCGACCGGGGGCGCAGATCATCGCGCAGGGCACCAACCCGTACGGCACCCGCGACCCGCTGCACACCGGCTACCACGAGCGCAACCGTCGACGCGGCCGGTTCGGTGGCCAGCTGCGGCTGCGGCTGCGCTACCGCGAGTTGAGCACCGAGTGGTTCGACTACCTGGTCTGCTCGGCGGACGAGTTCGCCAGCCTCGTGCACGGCACCGGTTGGCGGCTCACCGATGTGGACGACCGTGACGCCCCCTACTACCTGGCCACCCTGCGCCTCGTCGACTGAGCAGGACGGCCCCCGCTCACCGCCGGGCGGAGAGCGGGGGCCGTCCGTACGTCTCAGACCTGGACGGTCGGGGGGAGCTGCTCGGGCGGAAGGCCGCCGTCGCCGTCGACCACCTCGTCCGGTTGGCCGTCCTCGTCGATGTCGACCATGGTGATGTCCACCTTGCCGTCACCGTCGGTGTCGAACTGGAACAGGTCCGCCTTGCCGTCGCCGTCGGTGTCGACCACCCACACGTCGGTCTTGCCGTCGTTGTTGGTGTCGGCGCGCAGCAGTTCGACCCGCTCGTCGCCTCGGGTCTCCACGGTCTCCCCGGCGGTGACGCTCTCCGGTGCCTGGCTCATGTCGATGCGGTCCTTCCCTCGGTTGACGGGGCGTCATTACCCGATCCGGCGCTCCCCCACGCATGGACCGGGTCGTCGCGCTGTCTAGGGTCGCACCATGAGCGAGCGGAGCGGGCGGGACACCCGGGCCGGCGTAGCGGGGACCCCGCGCGTCGGCGGGCGGGACAGGGAGGCGTGATGAGCGATCGTTTCGTGGTCGTCGGTGCCGGCACGATGGGGCTTGGCATCGCGTACGTGGCGGCCGGCGCCGGGCACGCCGTCGAGTTGGTCGAGGTGGACCCCGCGCGGGGTGCGGCCGCGCTGAACCGGCTCGCCGAACTGTGGGAGCGGGCTGTGCAGCGAGGGAAGTTGAGCGCCGACGAGGCCGCCACGAACCGGCAGCGGGTGACGCTGCGCCCAACCCTCGCCGATGTAGCTCCCGCCCCCCAGGTGATCGTGGAGGCGGTGCCGGAGCGCCTCGAGCTGAAGCGTGCGGTTCTCCGGGACGCCGCCGCGCTGCGTCCGGCACTGCTGGGCAGCAACACCTCCAGCATCGCCATCGGGGCGCTGGCCGCCGAGCTGGACGCGCCCGAGCGCTTCCTCGGCCTGCACTTCTTCAACCCGGTCTGGGCGATGGCGCTGCTGGAGATCGTGGTCGGCCCGGCCACCGCCGAGGAGACCACCGCCGCGGCCGTCGCGCTCGCCGGCCGGCTCGGCAAGGACCCCGTCGTCGTACGCGACATGCCCGGTTTCGCCACCTCCCGGCTCGGGGTCACCCTCGGGCTGGAGGCCATCCGGATGGTCGCCGACGAGGTGGCCAGCCCGGCGGACATCGACAAGGCCATGGTGCTCGGCTACCGGCACCCGATCGGGCCGTTGGAGCTCACCGACCTGGTTGGGCTCGACGTGCGGCTGGACATCGCCCGCACCCTTCAGGCCGCGTACGGGGACCGTTTCGCGCCGCCGCAGCTGCTGGTGGAGATGGTGGCCGCCGGGCGGCTGGGCAAGAAGTCCGGGCAGGGCTTCTACCGCTGGGAAGGCGGGGTCAGGCAGTGAGCGCGAGGAGTGAGCTTGCGAGCCCCGCAGTCGCGAACGGAAGGTGGGCAGAGTGAGCGGGTTGCGGATCGAGGAGCGTCCGGACCGGCTGGTGGTCACCCTGGACCGGCCGGAGAAGCGCAACGCCATCGACGCCGACCTGATCGCCGAGCTGCACCAGGTCTGCGCCGAGTTGGAGGCCCGCCCGCGCCTGCTGCTGCTCACCGGCGGCGCGTCGGGCATCTTCGCCGGTGGCGCCGACATCGGCCAACTCCGCGAACGGGGTCGCACGGACGCCCTCGCCGCGATCAACTCGGCTGCCTTCGCCCGTATCCGGGCGCTGCCGATGCCGACCGTGGCGGCCGTCGACGGCCCGGCGTTGGGCGGTGGCGCGGAGCTGTCGTACGCCTGCGATCTGCGGGTGTGCACGGCGCGGGCGGTCTTCGGGCAACCGGAGGTGCGGTTGGGCATCCTGGCCGGCGCCGGCGCGACCCACCGGCTGCCGGCGTTGATCGGCGAGGGCCGGGCCAAGGAGCTGCTCTTCACGGGCCGGCGGGTGGACGCCGCTGAGGCGTTGCGGATCGGCCTGGTGAACCGGGTGGTGGACGAGCCCGGCGAGCTGCTGACGGTGGCGCACGCGTTGCTGGACGAGATCGCCCTGGGCTCACCGTTGGCGGTGCGGCTGACCAAGCTGGCGGTGGACGCGCCGGCCGCCGCGCACCCGCACCTCGACCTGGTCAGCCAGGCGGTGCTCTTCGAGGACGACGAGAAGCACCGCCGGATGACCGAGTTCCTGGAGCGCCGCCGGCCGCGCTGATCCCGCGTACGCAGAAACGGCCGCACCGGCGTGAAGCCGGTGCGGCCGTCGTCGTTTCTGGGCCTGCCTACTGCCGGATCTGCACCCCGGCGTCGGCCAGGCCGCGGATCACCTGGGCGGACTCACCGAAACCGATGATCAGTACGGCGTCCGCGCCGAATTCCTTGATCTCCTTCGCGCCGCCGCTGAAGTCGACCGGAGCGGCCTTGGCGTCGGCCGGCGGCTCGTACGTCAACAGCTTGAGCCGGTCGTTGGCGATACCGGCCTTCTCCAGCTCGTCACGGACGGTGCCCTGGAGGCCCTCACCGTAGGAGTCCTTGCGGGCGACGATGACGATCTTCTGTGACCCGTCGCGGAGGATCACGTCGGCCAGCGCCCGGCCCTGGAGGCTGTCCGGCGGGGCGGTTCGGAAGTAGAGGCCCTGGTCGTCGACGTCGGTCAGGCTGCTGTCGGTGTTGGACGGGGAGAAGAGGATCTTCCCGGCCTGCACCACGTCCGGCAGCACCGCCCGGGAGATGCCCGAACCACCGGCACCGATGATCACGCTGACGCCGTCCGTCACGTGCTTGGCCACCGTCGCCTTGGCCACCGCCGGGTTGGTGCCGTCGTCGCCGTCGAGCCACGTCACCGGCTTGCCCAGTGCGCCGCCAGCGGCGTTGACCTCCTTGATCGCCAGCGCCGCGCCGGCGGCCATCGGCGGGTAGGCGATCGAGAGGTCACCGGTCTTCGGCAGCAGGCCACCCAGGATCAGCGGCTCCTGGTCGGCGGCGGCGCCACCCGGGCGCTGCTTCTTCGGCTTCGGCGGGGCCTTGGTGCTCGCCGCCGACTCGATGCCGGCGCCGACGAACTCGGTCTTGCCGTCGTTGATCTGCTGCCCGTCGAAGGTCAGCGTCGCGTAGCTCGCCGTGGCCGGCTCACCCTTGTCGGTGAAGCCCGCCCGGGTCAGCGACACGCCGCGGTACTCGATGTCCTGCCCGTTGCGGGCCAGCGCGAGACAGCTCGTCGGGTCTTCGCAGCGCTGCCCGTCGTTGGTCACGGCAACGATCTGCTTGGTGATGGCGGCCGGGTCGGTGCTCCCGGCCAACTGGGCGGCGAGCACGGCGATCACCACCGCGTCGTACGTCTCGGCGGAGTACACGAAGTCCGTCAGCGCCGGATTGACGGCCCGTAGCCGGCCCTTGAAGTCGTCTGGCAGCGGCACGAGGGGCGTGGTGCCCTTCATTCCGTCGACGAGACTCGCCCGTTCCTTCAACTCCGCTGGATAGGAGTTGAGCATGTTGCCGTCCGTGCCGTAGAGGCGCACCTGTTGGGCGCTGGCCTCTTCGGGCTTGTCATCCCCGCAAGCGCTTGTGGCGAGCAGGATCGTCGCGCAGGCAGCCAGTGTGGCTACCCGCGAGCGGCGTGATACGAACATGGTCGTCCTTCCTCCGGCGAAGGTCCGCTGCGCACATTAGCGTGCCGAGGCCGGCGGCGGGACCGTGGAGGTGGCGTAATGCGCAGGTAGCTCGCGTTGAACACGGACAGTGACGGTTGAGAGGGGCGCTTGACCACCCGTCCTACTGTGCGCTGCGTGACGGACCTACCACAGCAGACGTTCGATGACGCGGCCGCCGTGCTCCGTTCGGCGCTGACCGGCGATGGAGACGCGGTGGTGGGGGCCTTCGACGCGGTCGTCGACCGGGCCGGCCTGGACGGCGCGTACGACGTCGCCTGGTGCCTGGCCGCGACGATGCTCGGTGACGCGCCGGCAGCCAGCGGGGCGGCGCTCGACTTTCCGGGGATCGACCAGGCCGGGTACGACACCCGCTGGGTGGCCCGCTTCGTCAGCGCGTACGCGAATCGGGACGAGCCGACCGGGGAGGCGCTGTTCGGCGCGGCGGCCGCCGACGGGCTGCTCCCCGACTGCCTGCTCACACTCGCCGGCTCGACGATCGCCACACTGCGCAGCCGCGCGGGGTGAACCGCCGCCGGGTCGCGGCGTCCGTCGGGGGGCGGACGCCGCGAC